>CAZVHN010000238.1:0-11855 GCA_964626895.1 uncultured Chloracidobacterium sp.
GGGCGCGTTTTCCGGGCTCAGCAGCCAGTGAAGACATCAACCCGGGATTACTCGCCACCATCTCGCCGAAAAACTCTGACGAGCCGCAAAGCCGAACGAGAGCAACCAGACTCCCTTCCGAGATAGCTATGCGCTTGTCCGCCTTGTCCAGCGACGAAGCGATGCGGGCGGCAAGTGTGAGCGCTCGGTGCGGGTTGAGCGACTCGAGTGCCCCTCTCTGCAAGATGCGGGCGATCGATTCAACCTCGAGCGCCTGGGGTTCCCCCGCCGCGTTTACCAGATGCCGTGCAAAAACGGACGCAGCCGCATGAGCTGCAGCAGTGTCCGTATGGACCGATTGCTCAAGCCCACGATGTGAGACCGTTTCTCCAGTTAGAGCTGCGTTCTCAAGCGGTGCGGACTCAGCCCTTGAATCGGTGCCCACTCCTCCAAATACACGTTTATATGCCTTGCTTACTTTCGATGTATGCAACCGCAAAGCGCGATCAAGTTGTTCAGTTGCCGTCCGACCGGAGAACTTCATGCGGCGCGCCAGCAGGGCCTTCTGCTCCGGAGCGATCGGAACGGTGTGCGTCTGTAGTCCGTGCTCCATCTGCAATCGGTGCTCTAGAGTGCGTAGGAACATGTAAGCGTCGGATAACTCCGTGCGTTCCTGTTCAGTGATCAGATTTCTTTCACCAAGCCGGCCGAGGCTAATCAGAGTGTGGGCCACGCGCAGCCACTCATCATTTCCACCGTGAGCGACCTGCAGCGCCTGCGCAATAAACTCAATCTCTCGTATTCCACCGCGATTGAGTTTGACGTTGAACCCGCCGGAATTACGTTCAATGTGCTTGTCTATCTTTTGTTTTGCCAGGCGCACACTGGCCAGGGCTTCTTTGACGGAAACGTCCTTGCGAAAAACCTGCTCCTGGACGGCTTTGGCGAAGCGGTAGAACAGTGGCGCCGAGCCCGCGGCAGCCCGCGCGCGAATCAGAGTCTGCAACTCCCAGGCCTGGGCGTTTTCGCGGTAGTAACGCGTCGCCCCGTTGAGCGAACAGGAAAGCGCCCCGTCCCGCCCATGAGGACGCAGGCGCAGGTCGACTCGATAGGCAGCGCCCTCACCGGAGGGCTGACCCACGAGTTTGACAATGGTTTCCGCAAGCTTGATGAAATACTCGCGATTGCTAACCTCACCGCGTTCACCAGCCGACGATGTTGTGCCTTCGTCAGAATAGATGAACACCAGATCGATGTCGGAAGCGTAGTTGAGTTCGTATGAGCCAAGTTTCCCCAGCGCAACAATGCAGAACTCCGCAGGCGCGCTGCGACCGCGATCGTCCGTGCGCCGCGGTGATCCGTACCGGTTATCAAGGTCCTGGCGCGCGAGGCTCAAAGCATAGTCCAGAATCGCATCAGCCAGGTTTGATAACTCCTCAGTAGTTTCAACCAAGGTGTGGGTGCGGCGGATATCGTGCAAGTAAGTGCGCAGAAGTTCGCGCCGGCGAAAGCGCGCCAACAACACCTGCGGGCTCACCGAAGAGTTTGTCAGGGCGAAACGCGCGAGCGACTCTTTCAGCTCGTCGCGAGTTCTGACGCGAGGGTTGGTGCGCTCGCGCACCAACCATGAGATGTAGTCGGGGTTTTGCTCGAGCGTCGTGGCCAGCAGGGGGCTCCAGGCGGCGAGTGTCAAGGCGTCAGAAAGTAGACCTGGTTCGCGGATCAGGTTCTTATAGACGCGAGGATTTTCCTTTTGTAGCCGCTCCAGAAACAGCCGGGCACCCTGCTGATCGGGTAAATCACGAAGCAGCGATTCAACTCTCTCGTCGAAGACATGCACAGAGTTATATTACGCGGTGGGTGAGAGGTAGGCTATGTTGCAAACAACTGGTACTCGTGCAGTCTCAAAATCGCCCGACGAAGTTTTGTAGTGCCCCACCTGTGTCAAAACTCAGCGGTCCCCAAAGGACGGTTCAAGCTTCACTAATTTGCAGGTCGGGAAGGGTGGCTTGCCCCCGCACGAGCGCCGACGGCGCGACTGGTTACTTCAGCTTCAACTTACAGCCCAATCGCTCAGGTCTGAACGTTCTCGCTAGTAGACCCTTTCTCTTCCAGTGTTAGCCCGTTGAGGCATTACCCAACCAGTCGCGCCGTCGGCGCTCGAGCGGGGGCAATCCACCCTTCCTTACCTGCAAATTACCGTAGGGCCCTTTCGAGTTTTCAGAGCCTCTCCCGCTCGCGGTTCCGTTCATCAGTCCAGGGTCAAACGTCCAATGTCCAACGTCCCCATTCCCCGGGGTTCCACAAACGGGAAGCCCGCCTGAGGTAATGGAGACTTTGGACATTGGACTCTGGACGTAGACACTTGCGCTTAAATGTCGAAATACATTGCAAACTCGAGCGGGTGTGGACGCATTCTGAGCGGTTGGATTTCCTTTTCGCGCTTGTAAGAGATCCACCTCTCGATCAGCTGCGGACTAAAGACATCGCCTTTCAGCAGAAAATCGTGGTCGGCTTCGAGCGCCTTGAGGGCGTCGTCCAGCGAGCCCGGGAGCGTGGGTACATCCTTGAGCTCTTCGGGCGAGAGGTCGTAAATGTCTTTTTCCAACGGCTCACCAGGATCGATACGGTTCTGAACTCCATCCAGGCCGGCAAGCAACATGGCCGAAAACGCCAGGTAGGCGTTGCATGACGGATCGGGCGGACGAAATTCCAGTCGTTTTAGTTTGGGCTTTGTAGAGAACATCGGGATACGGATCGCGGCCGAGCGATTGCGCGCAGAGTACGCGAGATTCACGGGAGCCTCGAAACCGGGAACAAGACGCTTGTAGCTGTTGGTGGTTGGCGCGGCAAAGGCCACGACCGCGGCTGCGTGTTTTAAGAGTCCGCCGATGTAGTAACGGGCCATCTCGGAAAGTCCGGCATATCCATCGCCCGCGAACAAGGGCTTATCGCCCTTCCATAAAGACTGGTGACAGTGCATGCCCGAACCGTTGTCGCCGTAGAGTGGCTTGGGCATGAAAGTCGCGGCCTTGCCATACTGGTATGCTGTATTGCGAACTACATATTTGAACATCTGAAGATTGTCGGCCGTTCCCAGCATAGTTGAATAACGGAAGTCGATCTCACACTGTCCTGCCGTCGCAACTTCGTGGTGGTGGCACTCGACATTGATTCCACATTTAGCCAGCGTCAATGAGATTTCAGAGCGCAGGTCGCTGAGAGAATCAGTGGGTGGAACCGGCACATAGCCTTCCTTGGCACGAATGCGGTACCCGAGATTCGATCCCGAAAACTCGTTGGCATCGCGCCCGCTATTCCAGTGGGCCTCGTCCGAGTCGACCGCGTAACCGGCGGAGTGGGGCTCGTTATTAAACTTCACCGAGTCAAAAACGAAAAACTCGGCTTCGGGTCCGAAGTAGGCTGTGTCTGCCAGCCCGGTAAACTTCAAATAGCTCTCAGCCCGAACCGCCACCGAGCGGGGGTCAAATGCGTAACCCTCTTTGGTGATGGGATCCACTGCGTTTCCGATCAAGCACAGCGTTGGCTGTTCGGAGAAAGGATCCATCCAATGTCGCGACGCGTCGGGAACTAAGAGCATGTCAGATTCGTGAATTGCGGCCCAACCGCGAATTGACGAGGCATCGAAGCCGAAACCTTCTTCAAAGGTATCCTCGCCAAGTTCGCCGATGGGAAAAGTAAGGTGTTGCCAGGAGCCTGGCAGGTCAGTAAATCGTACAGAGACGAATTTTGCCCCTTGATCAGAGGCATACTTCAAGACAGTCTTTGGGTTCATCATTTCTCCTGAAAGGTAAAGGGAGTGTCAGCGGTGCTCTTCGCCCCGGCGTGGCGGATGGTGCGAAGTATTGTGGAAGCTTAACTCGGCGGCAGCAACAAGCGAACGTCATGGAGCGACGGCGCGCAAAAAAGTTTGCATTATAGTTAGCCAGCCTAATATGTCAAGGTTTTGGTTGCAAGTCGTCGGGAAGCAGACCGTCCGAATTGTAAGTAAATATCATATCTACTAATGACTTAAGTGTGTTTCAACCACTGTGTTCGAAACAAAAAAGTTATAGACCCATTTCACGTTTTCTGTTACATTGCGCGACTAAAGCTTTCCAGCCCGGAAATTTCCACTAGCTCGATTCGGATGATGTATAACTACGCTATAGCTACTAAAATCAATAACATACAAGTTGTTCCGCAGGTAAGGCAGGAGACCGCGAATTGACGACGGCAATCGAGCAAACGCTCGAAACCTATGGCATCGAAAACTGGGGCGCTGGGTACTTTGACGTAAATCGCAAGGGGAATCTGGTTGTCCGTCCCGCCGCTGGCGATCCTCGCTCGGCCGATCTCAAAGAAATCATCGACGACTTAGCACGACGCGGCATTGGTGCCCCTGTGCTGTTGAGGTTTCCTCAACTAGTCGCCGCTCAAGTCAGAAAACTGCAACGCGCATTCAGCCGCTCAATCCGCGAGTTTGAATATCAGGGCTCGCATCTCTGCGTTTATCCGATGAAGGTTAACCAGCAAAGATCCGTGGTTGAAGAATACTTGCGCGAGGGTTCGCGTTACGACTTTGGCCTGGAGGCCGGTTCGAAAGCGGAACTCTACGCCGCCCTGGCGCTCGAGCAAACACCCGACAGCTTGCTGGTCCTTAACGGATTTAAAGACGAGGAGTTTATCGAACTGGCTTTTGCAGGAGCGCGGTGCGGCAAACGCGTGGTGATCGTTATTGAGAAACTTAACGAACTGGATCACGTGCTGAATATTGCTGAGCGGTATGAAAGCGGCCTGCCGATCCTGGGGATGCGCGTCAAGCTCTACTCTAAAGGCTCCGGGCGTTGGGAGAAATCCGGGGGAGAGGCAGCTAAGTTTGGCCTGACTACCACGGAGATGTTGGAAGTTATCCGTCGTCTTGAGCAAGCCGGCCGCATTGACATGCTCAAACTGCTGCACTTCCACATCGGGTCGCAGCTTACCGATATCAAACGCATCAAGAATGCGATGAAAGAGGCCGCCCGCGTTTACGCGAAAGTCTACCAGTTGAAGGTTCCGATCGATCTTCTCGACGTGGGCGGCGGCATGGCAGTGGACTACGACGGCTCTAAAACCGCCTTTGACTCGTCCGCCAACTACTCGGCACAGGAATTTGCCAATGATGTTATCTACACCATCAAACAGGTGTGTGATGACGAGAACGTTCCCCATCCAACGATCATTCAAGAGTCGGGCAGGTTTCTGGCGGCCTATCACGCGATTCTGGTTACCAACGTTCAAGACGAAATCGAAACTGTAGTTGAAGACATCACGCCCATAGAAATCGATGACGATGATCCACAGGTGGTCACAGAACTCGGAGAGCTCAGAACCTCGATAACCGTCAAGAACTACCGGGAGTACTACCACGACGCGCTCGAGCATCGTGAGGAGCTCTTTACTCTCTTCAATCTGGGACTCGTATCTCTTGAAGATCGCGCCAAAGGCGAGGTGCTGTTCTGGGACGTCTGTGAACGGGCAGACAAGTATGCGCAACAAGCTAAGTATGTTTCGGAAGAGTTTGACGATCTCCGGCGGCTCTTGTGCGCAAAATATCTGACAAACTTCTCCGTGTTTCGTTCGGTTCCGGACCACTGGGCGCTGGATCAGCTCTTTCCCATCGTACCGATCCACTGGCTAAACAAGCCACCGACTGAATACACGACTCTCTGTGACATTACCTGCGACTCCGACGGCGTTGTCGCCAAGTTCGTGGATTTGCATGACGTGAAGCAAGTGCTCGAACTCCATTCACTCGTTCCCGGTGAAACTTATTACCTCGCGTTCCTTTTGGTTGGCGCCTATCAGGAGGCGATGGGAAACAATCACAATCTCTTCGGCGCCCCGCATGAAGCCCATATCTACATCGATGAAGACGGTTACCTGATCACGAAAGTAATTCCCGGCACCACGGTGGGCGAGGCGACCGAGCGCGCGCGTTACGAACGCAGTCTGCTTCACGACGGGTTCCGCCGTTTGATTAACCAACGCGTCAAGGACAGCGAACTAAGCGAAGCGGAAGGCGCGGAACTGGCCGAATTCTACGAGTCGCGCTATGACGCGTATACATATCTTTCCGTAAATGGTGCGAGCCCGCGCTCGCGGCGCAGAACCGATTTTTAAGGGCTCCGGACGCGTTAGGCGATGCCTCTTATAAATATTTATCCCAGTAATCATTACCTGAAAGTCTACTATTGAGAGGTTGACAACCTAATGGTCACGCAGCGAAAGCCAAAAGCATCGAAGTATCTCATTACACCCACACGTCCGGTTCAGGTGGACCGGGATCGCTCTGTTGCGGGCCTGTTGGAAAAAATGGAAGGCACCGGCTTTGGCGGGCGCCAACTTGCCGAAGCTCACCGCATCTGGCTCGACATGCTTGGTGACAATACGACGATCATGGTTGCTGGGTCCGGGGCACTTATTCCCGCCGGAATGCGTCGCCTGCTCGCTTACGTGATCAAGAATCGGTTTGTTGATGTGCTGGTGCTTTCCGGCTCGCTTCTCTTTCATGATCTACATGAGACCCTGGGTCGTTACCACTTTCAGGCCCATCCCACCATGACCGACGCTGAACTGGACTCGGCCCAGATCAGCCGGATGTGGGATTTGCTCGCCAGCGACGAAGAGTATCGCGAGGCTAATGAGTGGGTGGGTGGTTTTACAAATCAACTAGACCAATCGCGCCCCTATTCGACCCGCGAGTATCTGCACTTGATCGGTCGCGAACTGGCGGAGATTGCTTCGGAGGACGGCGTTCTCACTTCTGCCTACAAAGCCCGGGTTCCGATTTTCTGCCCGGCCATGGCGGACAGCGGAATTGCCGTGGGTATTGCCGCAGCGCGTTTTGAGAAGAAGAACAATTTCATGTTCGACGTCGTGCAGGACGTGCTCGATATGATGAACGTTACCGGACGCGCGAGGGTCACTGGAGTTATCAATCTCGGTGGCGGCACACCCAAGAGCTTCATTCAACAAACTGAGGTCTCCTCTTTTATCTCTAAAGATCACCATCACGGGCACAAGTACGCGATCCAGATCACGACCGATACCCCGCATCCGGGTGGTAGATCCAACGCTGTTTCTTTTGATGAAGGTTTAATCTACGGCAAGCTGGCGCGCGGCGCGCACACCGCTTATGTGAATTGCGACGCCACCATCGCGTTACCCATTCTGATAACCGCCCTTTCCCAAACAGCAGCGAAATACATGAAGGGCCGCAAGCGTCCCAATTTCACTTTCGGGCGCGAACTGATTATTGAATCGTTGTAGCGCAATGATCCGTCCCGGCACCTCACACAAAGAAACTCGCAACCTAAGGAAGCCTTCTATGAACCTATCCGGATTCATGAGAACCCGTGCTTTTTGTCTTGTTCTGGTTGCTGCTTTTTGGACGGGAGCGGTCCATGCGCAGGACAACGCCGAAGTTAAGGCCCACTACCTGAAGAGCGAGCAAATGATAACCATGCGCGATGGACTGAAGCTCTTCACCTCGATATACGTTCCGAAAGACACGTCAAAGAAGTATCCGATCATGCTCAATCGCACTCCCTACAGCGTGGCTCCCTATGGCCCGGATCTTTATAAGACCGCTCTCGGCCCTTCGTCGCTGTTTCAGAATGAGCGCTTCATATTTGTCTACCAGGACGTGCGCGGGCGGCTGATGTCGGAAGGCGAATACGTGAATATGCGACCTCACAACCCGCAGAAGGCAGGCGCCCAGGACATCGATGAAAGCACTGACACCTATGACACCATCGATTGGCTGGTGAAGAACGTACCAAACAACAACGGCAGGGTGGGTACGTGGGGTATTTCATATCCAGGGTTCTACGTCTCAGCAGGGATTATTGACGCGCACTCTGCTTTGAAAGCTGCTTCGCCTCAGGCCCCCATCTCCGACTGGTTTATGGGCGACGACTTTCATCACAACGGCGCTCTCTTTCTGCCGCACGGCTTTAACTTCTTTGCTACGTTTGGCCTGCCCCGACCTAAGCCAACCACGGAATTTCCGCCCCGCTTCCAGCATGGCACGCCCGATGGCTATCGTTTCTTCCTGGACATGGGGCCGCTTGCTAATGCGGACAGAAAATATTTTAAAGGCCAGGTCGCATTTTGGAATGAGGCGATGAATCATCCGAACTACGATGATTTTTGGAAAGCGCGCAATATCCGTCCTCATCTGAAGAACATCAAGCCCGCCGTAATGACAGTGGGAGGCTGGTTCGACGCCGAAAACCTCTTCGGCGCGCTCAACACCTACAAGACAATCGAACGGCTGAATCCCGGTATTAACAACACACTGGTGATGGGCCCATGGTTCCACGGAGGGTGGGCCCGCGGTGATGGCGACTTCCTGGGAAACGTTACGTTCGGCTCCAAGACTTCACTCTACTACCGCGAGAATGTCGAACTGCCTTTCTTCAACTGCCTTCTCAAAGACAAGTGTGATCGCAAGCTGCCTGAGGCCCTGGTTTTCGAAACGGGTTCCAACCAGTGGCGGATGTACGATCACTGGCCGGCGACGAATGTCGAAAAGAAGTCGCTGTATCTCCAGTCAAACGGCAGGCTTTCATTTGATCCGCCGTCAGATCGTTCGCCAGGAGCGTCAGATGGATTTGATGAGTACATCAGCGACCCAAACAAGCCTGCGCCCTACATCAATGCCATTGCCATTGGTATGACGCGCGAGTACATGGTCGACGACCAGCGTTTTGCCGCAACCAGGCCGGACGTTCTGGTTTACGAAACCCCGGCGCTGCCACAGAACGTGACCGTAGCGGGACCAATCACCGCCACGCTTTATGTTTCCACGTCCGGGACAGACTCAGATTACGTGGTGAAAGTGATTGACGTTTTCCCCAACGACATTACGGACCCCGAACCCAATCCCACGGGCGTGAAGATGGGTGGCTACCATATGTTGGTGAGGGGCGAGCCAATGCGGGCGCGATTCAGAAACAGTTTTGAAAAACCCGAGGCCATGATGTCGAACAAGGTCACCAAGGTCGAATTCACCATGCCTGACGTGAACCACTCATTCCTCAAGGGCCATAAGATAATGGTGCAGATTCAAAGCACCTGGTTCCCACTGGTAGATCGCAACCCGCAGAAGTTCGTAGATATCTACAAAGCCACTGAGGCCGACTTCCAGAAAGCCACCCAACGCATTTTCAGATCTGGGCCATATCGTTCGCAGTTGATCTTGAACGTGTTGAAGTAGGGCTAGAAGCGCTTCGTTAGGCTTCGTTCGTTGCTAGCTACTTTCACGTGTGATCAATTACACTGCTTAAGGAGCATCACTATGATTAGCCAAGAAGAAAAGGCCAAAATGTTACCAGCGCTTACCATTGAAGATCGCCGCGCATTTCTGAGAATGCCCATCGAAGAGCGCCGCCGCAAATTAGCTGAGCAAGCCGAGCAGATGATCGAGCATTACGAGCTAGAGCCAGCACGAGAGGAGCGTGCAGAATGGCAAGGCGGTGACATCGTTGAGTATTAGTCTCACTACACCGAAGCGTGGTGAGATCTGGCGCGTTAGTTTTGATCCGACCATCGGGGCAGAGATCAAGAAGGCGCGTCCCGCTGTTGTGATTAGCTCAGATGCCGTCGGACGCTTGCCTATCAAGCTGGTTGCTCCGATCACTGACTGGAAAGATTATTACGCTGCGAAGATTTGGCACGTACGGATTGATCCTGATCCGGCCAATGGTCTCACTAAGGCGTCTGCCGTCGATACTCTGCAATTGCGCGGTATGGATCGGCAACGGTTCGTCCGCAAGCTCGGGCAAATCTCGGACGCGAAGCTGGAAGAGATTGTGCTGGCTGTTGCGGCCGTCATTGAATATCAGTAAAGCGCCTACAAGACTGAATGAAGGGGATGACCCAAGCACCTACGAGCGGCAGGGCTGAGAGGTAACACGCAACCTGACCTTCCCACAACCTTACTCTCGCTACACACATCGAGGCGGGAGCGGCACTCCTTCCCTGAAACAACTCACCTTTCTCCTCTCTCAATGCGCACCCGAAACGCGTTGTTGGGCAGTCCGCGTTTCATCGGCTGGTCACGATCTGATCGCGAATCCACGCAATCGATGGCGCAACTGTCTGAAGCAAGTAGGGAGTTCGGTCGTTCGTGCCCCAATCTTGGGGATAGCGCGCGCTCGGATGCGTGAATGAGGCCAATAACGTCTGCATTGATCCGAGTCTACCAGCGTGCACTTCATGCGCCCGATGCGTGACCGAGTCGAATGCTCGCTGGACCCAAGGCCAGAACCTCTTCCCTTGAACAACGAGCACCGAGGGCTTGAGAATGCGCAGCGCCTCCCGAAGATGATGCTGGCAGTTCTTCCTCATCGTCAGCGTCGCCAAGCCCCGTGTCCTGCCGTCGTTGCCGACGGCCGAACAGAGCAAGTAGTTGACGAGAGCGAACGCGTCGAAGAGGTGGACGTGCTGCCCGTCGATCTTCAGGAATTCTGACTCGTGGTCGCTGCCAAGCGGAACGCCGAAGAGCAGTCGAAGTACATTCGTGGTGCCGCGCATGTGAGGATTCCGGGCTTCGTAGCCGGCTCCAGCCTTGAACCTGCAATCGAGGCCTGAAGTCATGATCATGTCGTACCGGACTTGCGAGTTGACTCGAGCGGGCGCGTGTCCATACTCCTGCCCGACGATGACTATCCGAAATGGCAACTTGTCGAACAGAAGGTCGTAGAACCGGCCGACGTGGTGCAGTTGACCTTCGTAGAACGTCTCGGCGTGCGATGATTTGCATCCGCGGTAGTGCATGCAGATGAACTCGGCGGCAAGCACGTTGGCGGTCAGATACTGTTCGAGCGCCCGTTGCCTATCTTCACTCTTCCGCCGGAATGTGAGCGTCATCGAGGCAGTCTCCTGCGGTTGGCAAAGCCCTCCAACGAACGTATTGTACGACGGATCGGTAACGCAACTACAAGGATTCGTGATCTTATCGGCGCTCACCGCGATTCAGAAACAGTTTAAAAAAACCCGAGGCCATGATTCCCAACAAGTTCACCAAGGTCGAATTCACCATGCCCGACGTGAACCACTCATTCCTCAAGGGCCATAAGATAATGGTGCAGATTCAAAGCACCTGGTTCCCGCTGGTAGATCGCAATCCGCAAAAGTTCGTGGATATTTACAAAGCCACTGAGGCTGACTTCCAGAAAGCCACTCAACGCATTTACAGGTCCGGGCCATATCGTTCCCAGTTGCATGTGAACGTGTTGAAGTAGGCTTTCCCAGTTATGCCTCGCCTGCAAACGAACGGTACGGCAGCCAACAATGCCAGCTGTGACTGAGTGCCATCACGGGGCAGCCGCTTGCTTCTCCCCTGTCGCTACGATTAGCAAATATCCAGCCAGCTCCTCCGGCGCTGAGAAGTTTGGGGCGTGACTCGTCTTCATCGAGAACACTTTCGTGACCGGTATAGCCGTATACATCGCCCTCTGCATATCAGGAGGAATGGCCCTATCAGCCGTGCACTCAACATAATAGCGTGGGATCCGACCCCACCTTTCCTCCGTGACAGAGATCGTCCCGCCAAGGGGAGCTGTCGGCTCCGGCACGATCAGAGGCCGGACACTCGAGAAAGCCTCAGCGGGTACGTCATGGGCAAAGGCTTCGCGCATCACCTCTTCCTTGATCATGACAGAGGTCTGGTCGTCGCCCATTACCAGGTTGTCGAGAACCATCGACCCTTTGACTCCATCAGTTGCCTTCATGAAAGACCCGCCGCTCGGCAGCAGGAACGCGCAGAGGTAGACCAATGACCTGACTTTGTCCGGACGGTTCTCGGCAGCCTGGCTGATGATAAT
>CAZVHN010000239.1:0-3916 GCA_964626895.1 uncultured Chloracidobacterium sp.
GTTCTGTTCCTGTTGGTCCTTTACCAGGCGCACTCCAAAGAAAGATGGGCACTGAGCGGCGTGTTGCTGGCGCTGACCCTGACACTCTTAACATATACCTACACGATTGGCAGGACGCTGGGACCGGTGCTGGCTCTAGGCCTTCTTTTTTTCGCCACCAGCAAGCAGCGACTGGCCGGTGTTATCAAAACCTGGATTGCCTACGGCATCACGCTGGTGCCACTGCTGCTGTTCAACTTTCGCCACCCGGGACAGCTGATGCAGCGGTTCTATCTGATCTCTTACGTCAAGCCGCAGAGCACGTTAAGTGAAGTGGCGCCCAAGTTCATCCAGCGCTACTTTGAAGACTTGGGCTTAAGGCGTTTGCTTCTCCTGGGAGACATCAATCCGCGCCATCATATCCCGGATTCGATGGGCAGCTTGCTCGTGGCGACTTTCGTCCTGGCGTTAATTGGCATCGTTGTCGTGCTGGCTCGACACTGGCGCGATCCATGGTGGCGGTTCGTTTTGTTCGGCACCGCCGTCTCGATAGTGCCGGGCGCCCTCACCGTCGACCAATTCCACACGCTACGTCTGGTCGCTTATCCAATATTTCTTCTGGTGCTAACCGTACCGGCGTTGTCCTGGCTGCTTGAGGATCCGAAGAGCCAGAACGATCAGGATCGATCAGATGACGCCGCCGAGCTAGAGCAGGGCCAGGGCGAATCCCCTGAAATAACGAAGGCACAAAGATCCGATGTCCGCAAAATCAAAGCACTGTTCCCTAAGCCGGCCCGACGCACAATTCTAGCTGTCCTCGTAGCACTCACTGTGGTCCAGGGCTCCTACTTTCAGTTACTATTTCATCGTGAAGGGCCGAAGCGCGGATACGTGTTCGACACGGCCTACAAGGAGCTTTATGACGCAGCCACGGCGCTCCCAACCAGACCTATTTATCTGGTTGACGGATACTGGGGTCCGGCTTATATGAATGCCCTGTGGTACGCCACGCTTGAACGAAGGCCTACCTCGGATTTTATTCACCAGCCCTACGGCGTGCGTCCTCCCCCCGGCTCACTTGTCATTAGTTCTGAAAACAAATGCGCCGATTGCCAGATGATCCTCCAGAGTGGGATCTATAGCCTCTACCGAACGCATTAGCGCGAGAACCCAAGCCGCCGCTCATTCGTTTGCGTTGCGTATCGTGAATCTCGTTACCGGTCATAAGAAAGTGGTCGGTTGTTAGTTGGTTTGATCGATCTGTGATCTTTAGGTAATAAACAGTAGCGGCTTACTTGACCCTGGAGCGATACTGTTAACTCACTTGCCGACAGTGGGTCAGTTTGAAGTTGGACTCCCTCTCATTCTCACCTCGCTTGAGCGAGCTGAGTTCGGCAATATGGTTTGGCCCATTTCGGCCGTATCTGAAGGCCTCAAAGTGCGTCTGAACGCAGCGGAAACTTACCAAAACGTCAGCCAGGGCAGACTGTAGCCGTGGGCATTTTTTCTACGGTTGCGCTCTCGCGTTTAGCGAGCTCTTGTCTTTGCTCTTCAGCGCTTCTTCCAGTTGGGTCCACTCATGGTGGCCATGGGAAAGCTTATGGAAATCACCGGCCTTATCCGCTTCCAAACCATTTAGCATCTCATGAGCTTTACCGGTGTTGATGGCCTTTTCTGCGGCGAGAGAGAGTACCGCAAAAGCCTCATCGTGCGAACTTGTTTCGTGCCCTTTGATAGCTAACTTGGCCCGCTCGTATGGAAAGCGATAATCATTGGGGTATTGTTTTTCTATTCTGGCGAAGGCTTTAAGGATTTCTGAGCGATCCGAGGCTCCGGCCGCTATTCGCTTTTCGCGGAGCTCCTCCAACTCGTCTTCTTCGGGGCGGGCCGCAGAGGTCCGTAGCGGCGTAGGCTCCGTGGCCACGGTGTTTACTTCTCGACCAGGCGCAAGGCCCGGATCACCATGCGCATTTTGAGCAACGGACTGGGCGTCGGTACTGGAATCCATTCTTGAAGCCGAACGCATCAACACGAATAATCCAAGTGAGACGAAGACTAGGCCAGCCAAACCGACGGCGACTAGTTTCAGCAGCGCGCTTTTGGGTGAGGTGTGCCGGTCTGGCTCTTTTGCCAGAGCCCATGAAAAGATTGGCGAGTCAACGGAAACCACTTGATGCTGTGCAGTTAATTCCTCCTCTTCTGTTGCAATCGCAGCCGACGGCATTATCGCTCTGGGCTCTTCCCAGCGTGTAACTGGAGGCTCGTTCTGAGGCGTCAGCGGGTTGCCGCACTTCCAACAGAACGCGTATCTCGTCTCTACAAGGGAGCTGCAATGAGTACAGGGCGTAACGGGCGATTCCTCTTTGATCTCTGCGATGGATAGCCCTGCTTCTTCACGCGCCGAAGTATCTATTTGATGGCGCGTTACATCAGCCGGAGTTTTCTTCTTCGGCTGGTCTTCCAGCACTTCGAGAATGCCGGGAGCTTGGAGCTTCCATCCATCTGCTACTCGAGCAACGGCAGCAGGCTGAACGATATGCACTTCGCCCGTGCCTGGTTTAGCGCAGTGATAATAGTCCTGATAGAGCTCGTAAAAATCTCGCCTGGTCGCGAAGCGTGCCGATCGAGGTAATACAATTGACTGGGTGATTTCATTGCCATTGCGGATTACTACGAATTCTCCGTCTTCCACTGCCACAAATAATTCACTCTCGTAGTCGAATGTTACGTTGAGCTTGTTCGCGGCTTTAGTTCTTTTCAAGTAGTACGCGACCAAAGAAGGAAAAGAAGGGCCAATATCTAAGCGCTCTTGGCAAATTGGACAAGAGTTAAGAGCAGTGATGAAGGATGAGCCGAGTCCATCGCAAGTGTGTTCGCGCAAATCGGCTGAGGTCGCCTGCAAACATCCTGGACATGAAGGTTGTGGTACTCCTTCGGAAGTGAGTGTGAAATTCTTTGTCTGGAGCGGCGTGTTGGATTCGAAGCTGATCGTAAAGCATCGGTCGCACAAATAGAGCGCTGAACTTCGTCGCGAGCAGACGGGACAGCGTTCCAAGCCATCTTGCTCGAAATCCAGGGGGCAAAAATGCTCGCAGTTGCAACAGTATTGCCATTGTATTTCAACCGGAAGTTTGGCCTCACCTTCGAAATCCAACTCGCCAAGTATGTGACCTCGATTCTCACACTTGATGGGACTTTGCCGAGGAGTGAGGAATCCTCTCTTGTGCTCGGGACAGAATACTCTCATTTTCGTTATCCCCTTTGAAGATGGGTGACCATTCAAGCTGTACTTTGCTCGAAGCATGAAGCCTTGAAATATAGCGAAATGCCGGCCGCTTAGCGGCAAGCGAGGGGAGAGGTCAACTCCCGACGTTGTAACGTCGGGCACGAGACGAACAGAACATTGTCGGAGAGAGGTTCAGCGTGCTCGCGCTGTCGGGTCTAAAACACGCTGCGAATGGTTACGCGCACTAGATTAAGCCTAGGTAGCTCCTGAATACAAGTCTTCAAGCGTGTCTGTAAAGACTTCGGAAGGCTTGTCCTTCGCCAAAACCTCATCAAGGGTCCTGCTGTTGACCAAATCGTTTGGGCAGGTTTTGGTGAAGGACAGGGCTGCAAAGCGCGGGTCGGGGCGCCGGCGGTCGCGGAGCCGGGTCAGTTTAAAGACGAGTCATCTGCTTCCTTTGGCGGTTGCCAAGGGAAGGATCGAAGGCTGAATGAGAGTTTTCAGGTCACTACTGTCCCAACGTTGATCGACTCGTTGTCTGTATCTTGTTGGATTTGATCGACTTAACTTCGATGCATGTTGGAATCGTTTTCAATTCACCGAGGCTTACTAGTGCAACCCGGCTCGCTGCGGCTCAACAGGTCAGTACCACCTCGGGGTAGCGGGTGGGTCCGTCCAGAGATGCGCATCGCTTACCCACCCGCTACCGAG
>CAZVHN010000240.1:0-2341 GCA_964626895.1 uncultured Chloracidobacterium sp.
CGCGCGGCGGGCGCTCCGGTATATGAAACTATTGGATCAGATGAAAAGCGGCCAGTTGATGCTTTTGATGCCCTTTGAGTTGAGAATCAGATAATCAAGATGCAGGAGCCCCAGGAGGCAGAGTAAGGATGAGGTCAGTACCACCTCGCGGGTAGCGGGTGGGTCCTGCTCGCAGTCACTCATGCCGCGGTCCTATGAGGTCAGTACCACCACGCGGTAGCGGGTGGGTCCTGCTCGCAGTCACTCATGCTGCGGTCCTATGAGGTCAGTACCACCTCGCGGTAGCGGGTGGGTCGTCCGTTTGAGATCGCGCATCGTTGAACCCACCCGCTACCGCGAGGTGGTACTGACTCTCATCCTTACTCCTGCTACTGCCTCTTGATAGCTTCCATCCCGCCCATATACGGACGCAGAGCCTCGGGAATAGTGACTGACCCGTCCTCCTGCTGAAAGTTCTCCAGAATCGCAATCCAAGTTCTTCCTATCGCCAATCCGGAACCATTTAATGTGTGCACAAACTCGGGCTTCCCGCCGCCTGGGCGACGAAAGCGAATCTGCGCGCGGCGGGCCTGGAAGTCAGTGCAGTTTGAGCACGATGAGATTTCTTTGAACTCGTTGTAAGAAGGCAGCCACACCTCGACGTCGTAGGACTTTGCCGCCGAGAAACCCAGGTCACCAGTGACGTGCTCCACCACCCGGTAGTGCAGTCCCAGCTTCTGTAGAATCACCTCGGCATCGTTGGTCAACGACTCCAGCTCGTTAAAAGATTCTTCCGGCAGCGTTAGTTTTACCAACTCGACTTTCTCAAATTGATGCTGGCGGAAGATACCTCGGGTGTCGCGCCCGTAATTGCCGGCTTCCGATCGGAAACACGGAGAGTAGGCAGCAAACTTCACCGGCAGCACGGACGCATCGAGTATCTCCTCGCGATGATAGTTGGTGACAGGCACTTCTCCCGTGGGAATCAGGTACAAACCACGTTCGTCCGTCAGCTTGAAAAGATCTTCTTCGAATTTCGGAAGCTGCGCGGTCCCAAAAAGCGCGGATGCATTTACGATAAAAGGCGGTAACGTCTCCTGATAACCATGCTCGCGGGTCTGCACGTCAAGCATGAAGTTAACGAGGGCACGGCTCAGTCGGGCTCCCGCCCCATTCAATATCGAGAAGCGCGCCCCTGACAGTTTGGCCGCTCGCTCAAGATCAAGAATCCTCAGGCCCGTGCCCAGGTCCACGTGGTCCTTGGGTTCGAAATGGAATTCCGGCCAGGCGCCCCAGCGACGTACCTCAACATTCTCGGAGTCGTCTTTGCCTACTGGAACGCTGTCGTCGGGAATATTAGGAAGCGCCGCCAGCATGTCGCGCATACGCACTTCCGCTGCGTCGCGCAATTGATCAAGATCGGCAATTCGCCCCTTCAGCGCATTGACTCTGGCTCGTCGTCCTTCGGCTTCGTCGCGTTTGCCTTCCTTCATCAACGAACCAATCTCGCGGCTGGCAGCATTGCGCTGGGCGTTCAGTTGATCTGATTCGGCAATTAACCGCCGGCGCTCCGCGTCTGCCTGCGCAAAGTCCTCAAGCGCGGCGCCGGGCACGCCCCGGCTCTGAAGTTTAGTGCGTACCTGATCGAGGTTTTCGCGGACGTAGTTGAGATCGAGCATTTGTTCTATTCCAGCAAAGTATGGTAAGAGAATCGCTTCTATTGTTAACCAAGAAAAAATGTCACGCTAACTGACCTGAATACATGTGTCAAGAACAGGCCGTTTGGAGGTTGGTGCAGGTGGCTTGCCGCGGAGCGTGCTTCGATTAAGAACGTGACTGTGTGAAAACCCAAAAGGGCCTACGGTAATTTGCAGGTAAGGAAGGGTGGCTTACCTTGGCTTTCTTAGTCCGCAGCGGACGACTGACAGTAGCCCAGCACTTAAGTGCTGGGACGGTTGCTGTGGATTCTCCTAGTCCGTGAAACGGACGGCTGAAGAAAGACCTCAACCGTAACTGATCCCACGATTGGTTCAGTCGTCCGCCAAGCCGGACTGGATGAGGTATGGCCTTTTGAATCCCAGCACTTAAGTGCTGGGCTACTGTCAGTCGTCCGCGATGCGGACTGGGGCAGTGTGGGAGCCCCCTTGCTGAACCGCTTGTTATCGGGTTGAGCCGTCCTTTTTGGGGATCGCTTACTTTGCCGACCTGAAACCATTAATCAACTGATGCCACGAAAAGTTCGTAAAGCCGTTTTTCCCGCCGCCGGTTTGGGTACCCGTTTCCTGCCTGCAACAAAAGCCTCTCCCAAAGAGATGTTGCCTTTGGTTGATAAGCCGCTGATTCAATACGTCGTCGAGGAGGC
>CAZVHN010000241.1:0-2849 GCA_964626895.1 uncultured Chloracidobacterium sp.
CGCCTGCAGCGACACGTTCGAGACGCCGGAGATGGCCACAGACCTTATGGAGCACGATCTCGATAAGCTCAATATCCTGCGGCAGCGAGGACGGGAGTCATTTGCGGGTAGAGAGAACGAACTCCGGGAGTTCTTAATCTAAGTCTTGAGGTAGGACGATGAGCATTCCTGAATCGCAGCTTGAAACGTGGTCGCATCAAGGCTCAATCACGCAATCGAGCCTCACGTACAACACGCTCAAGGACGGACTCGAGGCAGCGGGGACGCCGTACGCTGGCATGGGTTACGACGTCTTCCTTCAGGGGTCCTACGGGAACGACACGAACATCTACGCCGAGAGCGACGTGGATATCGTGATCAGGCTGAAGGACTGCTTCCGCCACGATCTCAAGAAACTACCTGATGACCAGCAGGAGGCGTTCCGGGCCGCGCATTCGGACGCCACATATACGCATGTCCATTTCAAAAGGGATGTGCTGAGTGTCCTTAAAGCCGCATACGGCAACGATGTTCATTCAGGTGACAAGGCGACCAACATCGCGGCCAACGGAACCCGCCGCAAAGCGGATGTGATCGCGGCCATTCAATATCGGCGGTATCATAAGTTTCTGAGCATCTCCGACCAGGCCTATGACGAGGGAATCTGTCTCTTCAACGGCGCTGGCGAGTGCATCGCAAACTATCCAAAGCAGCATTCAGATAATTGCACGAAGAAGCACCAGAACACTCAGAAGCGGTTCAAGCCCATGGTGCGAGTCCTTAAGAACCTACGTGGGAGTCTGATCGCTAAGAACATGATCGCCGATGGCGTCGCGCCCTCCTACTATCTAGAAGGCCTACTCTACAACGTGCCGGACAGCCTATTCACCACCAGCTACGAAGACTGCTTCGTCAACTGCATCAAGTGGATTCAAGAGGCAGATAGAAGCAAGTTCGTATGCGCCAATGAACAGTACTACCTGTTATGGGAAGACTCCCCTGTTACGTGGCGAGTGTCAAAGTGCGATGCATTTCTTGCGGCTGCCGTCGACCTGTGGAACCAGTGGTAGCGGGATAGAACGTCTTCCCGTACATGAAGGACTCTGTTGTGGGGGCGGCGGCCTAGAGTCTGAGAAGGTCGAGCTGAGTATTTGTAGGCGGTGACGCCCCGCCGAGCGGGTGAGAAGGTGTCGGCCGCAGCTGTGCCCAGGCCAGAGCCTGGGCGTTCAAGTTAGAGGAGCGGGCCCTAAAGGTTTGCTGTTGCTAGGTATCTTCGGTAAATCCTGAGCCGAGGGTTGGCGTGGAGGGGGAGAGGTCGAATGGTAGATCGAACGTGGGAGATTCTCACGACGCTCACCGACGAAGCCGAGCGCGCGGCCGTTGCAAAATGTACGGAGCTTGGGTTCGATCCGAACCGCGGCGTTGTGTCGCTCGAGGAGTCGTTCGCAAATCTAAATGCTGCGCGCACTATCCTCATGGATGCAATAGAGAAGCGAAAGCTTGTCCAACTTCCGATCACAGTCCAGAGTGTTCTCCTCGGGCAGCTTGAAGCGATCGGTAGAGCCTTGATCGGTTTGGCCGGTGGAGCGGACGAGGTTGTGAACCTGGTAGCGTCAATAGAGCAGCTCAACACAGCGATATGGCAGTACGGCCTCCATAATTTGTCGAAGGAAGTGTTGGGTTATCAAACAAAGATGAATCAATTGAAACATGAGGAGCTCGCGATCAAGGGTTTGAAGCAGGAGCTGGAAGGTGGGCTGGCGGTCAGGGGGAGCCTCGAACAATTGTTGGCTGAGGCTCAAGCGTCTGCCGGCGGTCTTAGGGACCAGCTGGGCGCTGCAGAGGAGCAGATAAAGAAGATCGCGGAGCACGTGACTGGGGCCGTTGAAGCCGATCAGAAGGCATCCGCGGTACTTGCAACCGTCCAACAGACCGACACGACATCAAGTCAGTTACTCGCGACGACCAAGGCTAGCAACGCGGAGGTGCTAGCTTTGGAAGCACGGATCAAAGAATTCCACGCCTCGGTCGACGAATATCGCACCAAGATCGCGACTACGTTCACCGACGCTGAAAGCGGGGTCGAGAAGAATCGAAGAGCGACTGACGAATTGATCGCCCGCCTGCAGGACCTGGAGAATCAGATCAAGGTGCAGATCCAGAAAGCGACCGGTCATTCGCTATTCCATTCCTTTCAAACTCGAAAAGACGCGCTCGTCAAATCAAAACGACTATGGGCGATAGCGCTTGGTGCGTTGGTCGCATGTTCGATCGGGGTGAGCTTGCTGGTCCTCTTTACCACGCATGAAATGAACTCTGCCTTCTACCTGAAGCTATCGATGGGGCTGCCTCTGATTTATGCAATTACGTTTTGCACTGTTCAGTACACGCGGGAGCGGAAACTCGAAGAGGAGTACGCATTCAAATCGAATATCTCCATTTCGTTGATCCCGTACCAAGAGCTAGTGGGTAAGCTCGTTGATCAAAAGAGCCCAGCAGAGTTGGACAAGTACACGGCGTTCATTATTGAATCGGTTAACAAGGTATTCACATCGCCTACGGAGAAAATCTTCGAAGGTGGAGGGCGCCAGAAAGATAATCTAACGGATAAGGGGATCAAACAGCTGATTCAAGTATTGGAACCCCTGTTGAAGGTATTGCAGCGGAATTGAAGTTAAGGGGGGTCCCTTTCTCTCTGGGCGACGCGGATGTCTTTGGGGGCCAAAGTAACTGCGAGCCCGTCAGGGCCGAAACGCGGATTTTGCCGTGAAGGGATTGCCAGGAGGTGTCCTACTTCCGGAAGGCCGTGCCCTTCAAACGGAACTGCAGGAATTGGCCCACTAGGTGGCAAATCCCGTTGGGGCCACCAG
>CAZVHN010000242.1:0-4627 GCA_964626895.1 uncultured Chloracidobacterium sp.
ATAGTGGCGGGAGGTCCCTCGGGCCTCGACCGGCTGGCCAGCGCATTATTTTTTGGAAGACCGAGATGGCCGGAAGCGGTTGGAGTAGCCATTGCTTTCGATGCCGACACCTATATCGTCCGCGCACTCCTGATCAATGGCCCTGAAGGGAAGGGAAATGCCATACCCTTTGCTCCGCAGCTAGTTTCTGGACCACCGCTGGCTCCCGAAGCCTCCTCAGTATTGCCTGCAAACACGGAATTGCTGGTGACGCTCTCACTCGACCTCCCGCTGATCTATGAGGGCATGCTGAAAACGGTGGCCCGTGAGTCCGAAATGCGCGGGAGAACCGGACCGAACATCAAGGCGAGTCAACCGGAGTCGCCGTTTGCCGTATACGAGAAAAAGCTGGGTCTCAAGATCAAGGAGGATCTGTTGCCGCTCTTCGGCAATGAGATAGCGTTGAGCGTTCCGGTTAAAACGCTGGGTGTGAGCGGGCCACAGTCCTCAGCGTCTGCCACTCCGGAACCAACGGGTGAGGGATCGCCCCCGCAGACCGCGCCGGCAACCTCCGGACCTCAGCCAATAATCGCGCTCTCCATAAAAGACAAGGAGGCGGTCCGCACGTTGATACCAAAGATCATCGACGCAATTGGCTTCAAAGGTGCGAGCCAGTTGGCCCAAACTGAGAAGCGTGACGACACTGAACTTGTCACCTATGCAAATGTCATTTCTTATGCGTTCATCGGCAACTTTCTGGTTGTCTCTTCTGATGCCAAGGCCGTTCGCAACGTGGTCGATTCATATCTGAATCATCAGACACTGGCGGGCAACAGCAGATTCAGGAACTCTGTGCGCTGGCAACCGCGCCAGGTGTTGGGCCAGGTTTATGTCTCTCCCGCCCTGATGGAAAGCTATAGCGGATTTAGCAAAGACCTTAGCTTAATCACGAATGACGCGCTTCGAGATTTCCTCTCGCGGATAAGCCCGACATCCGAGCCGGTTACTTACGCGATTTCGAATGAAGGGCAGGGGCCGCTCCACGAGCTGCACCTCCCCAAGAATCTGGTCTTATTAATGATCGCGGGAATTGCCAGCCAGAGTGATCAGTTCCCGCTGCTGAGAAATGAGGCGGTTGCGCAAAGTGCATTGAGAATGCTTGTCAACGCTGAAGCCAGCTATAAGGTAACAACCGGAGATGGAAATTACGGCACGCTTGATCAACTGGTGGAACAGAGCCTGGTGACAAAAGAACTGCTACAGCAGCATGGGTACAAGATCGAGTTGACAGTGGTGGGATCCAAGTTTGAGGCCAGTGCTGTGCCGCTCGAATACGGAAAGACCGGCAGGATGTCGTTCTTCGTTGATGAAAGTGCGGTGCTCAGAGGGGCCGATCATGGCGGTGGCGCCGCCACAGTTGCCGACAAGCCCGTGCCGTGAGGACTATCCGCAGATTACGCAGATTGTTCAGACAACAAATAAACGAACAATAAACGAGATCGGGTGGAAAAGTTTGGGGGTCTCTTTGCCTGGGAGATCTGCGTAATCTGCGGATAGTCCTCTTAGCGGAGATTGTCGATCTGCACCGGCTCCACGTCCTCCGCCAATTCGAAACCAAAAACTCTTGAATAGAAATACAGCTCTCCATCCAAAGAACGCTTGATGTTCTTTGCCTGTCGAAAGCCGTGCTGCTCGCCTTCGAAAGGCACGTAAGCCACCGGAATTCCCTTCGTGCGTAATGCTTCCACCATCACTTCGGCCTGGTTAGGTGGCACGACCTTGTCATCGAGTCCCTGAAAAAAGATCGTCGGGCACGACAGCCGCTCCGTGAAATTGATTGGTGAACGTTGGAAATAGATCTCCTGCTTCTCGGGATAAGGACCAAATAGTCCATCCAGGTATCGCGATTCGAATTTATGGGTCTCTTTGGCGAGCGCTTCCGCATCGCTCACGCCATAGTGGCTGGCACCGGCCTTGAAAGTATCTCGGAAAGTAAGCGCGCAAAGCGTTGTGTATCCTCCGGCGCTTCCGCCGCTGATCATCAAACGGTTGCCGTCCACTTCCTTCTGCGACACAAGATGGCGCGCACCGTTCGCGCAGTCGTCAACGTCCACCACCCCCCACTGGTCCTTTAACCTCTCCCGATAAGCTCGGCCGTAACCGGTGCTGCCGCCATAGTTCACATCCAACACGCTAATCCCTCGGCTGGTCCAGTATTGAATTGTCAGACTCAAAGCTGTGGCGGCTCCGGATGTTGGTCCCCCGTGGCTCTTCACCAGAAGTGGTGGACGCTCACCGTCAGGCGCGCGGTAATCAAGATTCTGAGGAGGATAAAAAAAACCGTGAGCAGTTAATCCATCTGTGGTGGGGAATTCAATGGCGCGGGGACTAGAAAAATATCCTGCATCAATATCCAGATTGTTCGACCGGCGCAAGACCTCGAAGGTCCTGGTGTTGAGATCCAATCTGACAATCGATGGTGGCTCGGCAGGTGAGCCTGCCCGAAACACAGCCTGACCCGGCGCTGCCCGCAAGAAGGTCATGTCCGTGTAGTTGGTATCGATGGGCTGTAATCTCCGAGTGCGACTATCTATCGAAGCCAGTTGGGACATGCCGCGTTCATAGTAGGTACAGATGATCTTGTCTGCCGATTCGAAGGCATAGTTGCTCATCCCGAAGATCCATTGCGGCGCTCCGAGTTCGGAGTTTAATTCAGTAACGGGCTCAATCTCTCCGTCGGCCCGGCGGCGATATAGATTCCACCACCCGCTACGATCCGATGCGAAATAGAGCGTGCCGTCTGGGGACCACTCCGGTTGAAATATTGATTCGGTGATGCTGCCGGCAACTCGTTGAGTGTTGGTAAGTGAGCCGTCTGCTTGAAAGTCACCCGTCCACAGTTCAGTTCCATCCCAGGGCATCTGTGGATGGTTCCAGGTAAGCCAGGCGAGTCCGGTACCGTCGGAACTCACGCGTGGTGATGAGTAGAAGTCGTTTCCATGAACCAGCACTTGTCCGCTGTCATTCACACCGTCAAGCCCAATGCTCACGAGCGTGTTGACCGCTTCGCGTCCGGCGACCGTATGGTCTTCGCGCACGCAGATCAATCGTCGTCGTTTGGCGTCGACAGCAGCATCCGCATACCGCAATTCAGCTTCGGGCGTGATCGGACTAGGCCCCCCGCCAGGGAGCTGTTTGTAGAGACGCTGATCGGCGAAGTTTGAGAAATAGATCACGCCCTCGCTTACGACATAATCGCCGCCGCCGTATTCATGTACGCGCGTCCGGGCATTGAATGGCGCGGGATTAACATCCGTCGCTGCCCTCGATGCATCACGTCGCACTATTACATTGCGCCCGCCTTCTGAAGGCCGCATTTCAACCCAGTAAATGTCCTGGCCGGCTATAGTCGGCTGACTAAGGCCGACAGAGCCGCTCACGATTAAGTCCGAGGTAATCGGCGACTTCCACGATCCATAGAGTGCGATTTTGGGTTCAGGCATTGAGTTTTTCGAGGCGTTCTTGTTGAAATGAGAATCGGCCAGACGGGAGCATAGACCAAAAGTAGCACGGACCTTGCACGGAAGTACTCTGCGATCAACCGCTTTGCGAAAGTTTTGTTACAGCGTCGTTAAGGCTTTGCAAGATAACTGCAACCTAAGGCCTTAGGGATGATCTAACATGACCCATCGTTAATTCTCCATGGGAGAACTTAGATAAAGGCAAGGGCGTCGGTCTTGGGGGAGGTCGACGCCCTCTCTTTTTTGTCTAACCCCCTCCGTCAAATATCCTCCCTTCCCATCTTTGAGGCGTCTGGCTAAAACGTAAATGAGCTGGTCAGTTTCGGCCTTCGCTCTGCACTCATCTAAGATCGCTGATCAGCACGACGTCCTCGGCCACTCTGCCGCGCGCGAGGGCGAGCCATTTGCCGTCCTGCGACCAGGCGAAATTGAATATCTGATCGCCTTGAAAGTTAGTCAACCGTGAGGGCTTTCCACCATCTACGGGTTGGCTCCAAACGTTTAAGAGGCCTTCGCGCAGGTGCAACAGAGCGCGCCCGTCCGGCGACCAATGAAGGGCGAATCCGTTGATCGCATCAGGCAGTAAGCCGCAAAAGGAGAAAAAAATCATGAACGCAGGAATGACTATCGCAACGATATTTGAACTCTAAACCTCAAAATCATCGTGACGCACTGCTAAATCGAAACACACGAGATTGGGACACGAGAAAAAACATGATCCACGAAAGCACACGAATCAACACGAAGCCCACACCCACGAAATTCGCTGGTTTTGTTTCGTGCTGTTTCGTGTGATTTCGTGGATGAAGGCTTTCCGCCTGTCCCAAACATGAAGCTAAGGAGAAAACCGATGAGAAAATATTACCAGAGCAAATGGCTGAAGAGTGTTGTGTTGTCTCTGGCGGTATTCGCCGCGATCAATCTGCTCCTCGCGATCCTTCCGCCGGCGGGATTGGCCGCCGCCCCTGCTATCTGGCTCACGCCGAATGGTGTCGACGACACGGCCCAGTTGCAGGCGGCGCTCGATTCCTGCGCGGGCGCGACGACGCCCTGCCGGATCGTGCTCTCCGAGGGCGTGTTCCACCCTGACGTGCTGCTCGTCCGCAACTGCAGGGGCCGCCTCCGGG
>CAZVHN010000243.1:0-9251 GCA_964626895.1 uncultured Chloracidobacterium sp.
GATCGGCAAGTAGGATGCGCGATCCTTGGCGTTTGGGCTATGAGCATGTTCCCATTGTCGGCGATGAATCCAATGCCGCGCCCGCGGAAAGCAGAGGCGAGTCTTGCCGCCGGGCTCATCCGCCCAGACGGCCAGACCGCCGTTGTGGTCGAAGTGCAAATGCGTGACCACGACGTCGGTTACGTCCGCGGCCGCTCGTCCTATCGATCCAAGCGCATCGCAAATCGCATCGGGATTGTGGCGAATGGCGAATCGATCCGCTTCCTTCGGTTCCCATTTGGCTCCGCATCCGGTGTCGACCAGAATGATGCGCTGCGACGCCCGATCCACAGCCAAAAGCGTCCGGGTTGCCAGAGGAATCCGATTGAGCTCATCGGCCTCCACGCGATTTGACCATAGCGCCTTGGGCACGACGCCGAACATCGCCCCTCCGTCGAGGCGAAACTCTGTGTCAGGCACAATCTCGACGCGGTAATCGCCAAACTGCATGTGGAATTATTGAACGCCGCGCGGTCATTTCCGGCGCGGCTTCGCGCTATTCTTGGGGCCCTCAGCCTTTGGTTTTTCCTGGTTTTGCGCAGGCTCTGCAGGATGAGCTTCCCCCGGCCCTCCCTGGCCCGGAGCAAATTGCGGCGGCATACCCGGCATCTCCTGCGCCTCCGGCATCTTCACTTGAAAGTTCTCGGCAACGGTGACGTGCGAACGCTTTACGATGTCTTCGACAACCTTCTTCTGCTTTTCCTGTTCCACGGCGGCACGCGCCTGTTCGCGTCCGGACTTTGGCGGCGCGAAGGGGTCGTCAGCTTGCCCGCTATCGCCAATCAAAATGTGGCGAGCGTGCACCTGCTCTTCCTTCTTGCCTTCTTTCATCTCCGTGCGACGGTCTTCGAGTTTGATGATGTGGTAGCCAAACTGGCTCTCAACCACGTCGCTGATCTCGCCGGGCTTCAAAGCAAAAGCAGCTTTCTCAAACTCCGGCACCATCTGACCTGGCCCAAACCAACCGAGATCGCCGCCCTTTGTCTTGCTTCCATCCGTTGAGAACTCGGCAGCCAACTTTGCAAAATCCTCGCCGGCACGAGCTCTCTTCAAAATCTCTTCGGCCTTCCCGCGTTTTTGCTTGGGATCAAGCTCAGGGCGCTTAGCCACATAAGCATCAATCTCCGCGTCAGTGGCTTTCATTTTTTCTGCCAACTGCTCCTGAGCGTAAGTTTGCGCCAGCAAGCGAGCGTGCTCGAGCATGATCTGCAGCTGCACACTGCGCTGCTTGTCCACACCGGCAGCAATTCCTTTACGTTCGCTGATCAGCACCTGACCCAATTGGCTTCGCACCTGCTTGATTTGTTCTTCAGGGATCTGACCGCTCGCCAGTTGCGGGTTCTTCGCCTTGGCATCATTTATGAACTGATCAAACTTGGCCGCATTCACCGGGTCCTTAAACAATTCTTCAACTTCCTGCTCGCTGGCGTTCGAAGCCGCTTGTGCCGACCCCTGCGACTTCATGTAGTTTTCCGCGATCACGACCGCTCGCACGAGGTCGAGCTGCCGTTTCATTTCGGGCCTGCCACCAACGCCCTTGGCCCGCGCTTCTTCGGCAACTGCCAGCAAACTGCGGAGGTTCTCGGCAAAATCCTTACGGCTTGCTTCATCCGAAGCCAGCCGGCTGCGAAACTGAGGCGGCTGGTCTTCGGCAATCATTGCCATGTCTTCAGAATTCAAATTGACGGCCTCGGAGCGCCCAGCTTTGACCTGCCACGTAATCAATGCCGCCGAAAAAACTACCGCGACGGCCGCAGCAATCCATGCTTTTGTTGTTGAAGTCAAAATACTTTTCCTTTCTAAAATTGAAAACTATTGCTGCTGCACTAACTCAAGCAGCACGCCATTCGTTGATGAGGGGTGAATAAAAGCTACGAGACAACCACCGGCGCCGATACGAGGCGTTTCGTCAATCAAACGGGCGCCCTTTTCTTTCAGTTGTCTCAACGACGAGCGAATATCGTCAACCCGGATCGCAATATGATGAATCCCGGGGCCCCGCTTATCCAAAAACTTTCCTACTGGCGATTCCGGGGTCAGTGGCTCTAAAAGCTCGATATGCGTTTCGCCGATAGGCAACATCGCGATGCGCACTCCCTGTTCGCCGACATCCTCCGTGGAGTCGACCTCAAGGCCCAGTGCGTCCTGCCAGAGTGCGATTGCCTCTTTCAATTGGCGCGTGGCGATACCTATGTGGTCGATCTTCATGAACTAGTCAGTGGTCCGTCGTCAGTGGTCCGTCGTCAGTAGTCCGTCGTCAGTAGTCCGTCGTCAGTAGTCCGTTGTCTCCGCGCCTGACTCCTGACTTCTCCGTTATGCCTACTGCCGACTGCTCCTGCCTACTGCCTACTGCCTACTCCCTTGAATAAGCTCTTCCACAGCAGAATAAGGGTCGCGCCGACGCGTGGCAACCTCCTCCGCAAGTCGGTCGAGCGTGTCAGATGCGGAATCTGAAGCCAGGGTTCGCGCGAGCAGCCGCTCCCGAAGGAGTTCCAGTATTCGCCAGCGAGCTATCGCGCGTCTCCGCTGGGTTCCCAAATCCGTCTTAAAATGGAAGTCTCGATAGCTTTCAATCGCGGCTGCCAAATCGTCGATGCCCTTATTTTCTGTCGCTATCGTCTTGATGATTGGCGGCTGCCAACCATCCTCCCGGACCGACAGCGACAACAGGGACTCCAACTCTTTTTCGGTGATGTAAACTCCCTCGCGATCAGCCTTATTGATCACAAAGATATCGCCGATCTCCATAATCCCGGCCTTGATCGCCTGAATATCGTCGCCCATTCCGGGCACAAGCACAACTACTGACACGTCCGCGGCCTTTACGATCTCGACCTCATCCTGTCCCACGCCGACCGTTTCCACCACGATCTTCGAGTATCCGGCTGCATCCAGTATCGAAACCGCATCCACTGTTGCTCGGGCAAGTCCGCCAAGATTGCCGCGCGTGGCCATCGAGCGAATGAATACCCCGGGGTCGAGACCCAGCGCCTGCATCCTGATCCGATCGCCAAGAATGGCGCCTCCGGAGAATGGGCTGGAAGGATCAACAGCGACAATGCCTACGCGCTCCTTCCGGTTTCGGTAAAGCAACGCCAGTTTGTCGACCAGCGACGACTTTCCCGCCCCCGGCGCTCCTGTTATTCCCACAACCAGTCCGCGCCCTGTGTGCGGGAAGATGTCCTTCATTAACTGAGCTGCGTCTTCACTGCCATCTTCCACCTTGGAGATGGCGCGCGCCACCGCTCGAGTATCACCGGCAACAACCCGCTCGATTAGGGAAGACTTTTCTGGGGTAGCGCTCATCGGAAAATCTCGAATGCCTTAGGCCTGCCTCAAGATCTCTCGCGCAATGATCATCCTTTGAATCTCAGACGTGCCTTCGCCAATTGTGCAGAGCTTTGAATCGCGCCAGTATTTTTCCGCCGGATAGTCCTTGGTGTAGCCGTACCCACCATGCACTTGGATGGCTTCTTCGCAAACGTTCACGCCTATCTCGGAAGCAAATAGCTTGGCCATCGACGATTCCTTTGTCGTTTTCTTCCCCTGATCCTTCAACCAGGCAGCGCGATACATGAGTAAACGGGCCGCATCAATTTGCGTGGCCATGTTTGCCAGCTTGAATTGGATCGCCTGAAACTCGGAGATGGGTTTGCCAAACTGCTGCCTTTCCTGCGCATATCGCAAGGCTGACTCATATGCCCCCTGGGCGATCCCCACCGCAAGAGCAGCGATCGAGATACGCCCGCCGTCCAGGATTTGCATGGCGTTTATGAATCCCTGGCCTTCTGAGCCCAGACGGTTCTCGTCGGGGACATAACAATCTTCGAAAACAACGCTGGCTGTCTCCGAAGCGCGAAGGCCCAACTTGTTCTCTTTCTTGGAAGGGGAGAATCCCTTCATTCCCTTCTCGAAGATAAAAGCCGAAATTCCTTTGCTCTGCTGCGAACGATCGGTGACGGCAAAAGCGACGCAGGTATTGGCGTGGATCGCGTGGGTAACAAAATTCTTCGAGCCATTCACAACCCATCCGCCATCTTGTCGCACAGCCGTAGACCTGGTGCCGGAGGCGTCTGAGCCGGCGCTTGGTTCGGTTAGGCCCCAGGCCCCCAGGTGTTCTCCACGGGCCAAAGGTTCAAGGTACTTCTTCTTCTGAGCTTCTGTTCCATACTGGTAGATATGGTTCGAGCAAAGCGAATTGTGTGCGGCTACCGAAATTCCCACCGAGCCGTCGACCCGGGACAACTCCTCGATGATGGACGCATATTCAACGTAACCCATACCCGCGCCGCCATACTCTTCCGGGAAAATCACGCCCATCAAACCGAGTTCAGCAAGCTTGGGCTTGAGTTCAATCGGAAAGTGCTGTGCTTCGTCCCACTCCATGACGTGCGGCGCGATCTCCGCCTCGGCAAACTCGCGCACGCTCATCTTGATCTGTTTCTGCTCTTCGCTTAATTCAAATTCCATCCTGCTCCCCAACAACACCGGATTCCACGTGACAAAGGCATCCTCGCCTGTCTACAAAGAACAGGCAAGAATGCCTGCCTACAACAAAACACTGGCGCTTCAGCGGAGGTTATTCTACCTCAACGCCTGGCTGAACGGTGACCGGCCGAACGCCCCCGACTTCCTGTGGCTTGTCTGCTCTTGCGTTCCACTTTCATCAAACGATTGAGTTCGGAGGGCGTAAGTAGTCGCCAGTAACCCGGTCTCAGATCGTCATCCTGTAGAGAACCGATGCGTGCTCGCCGCAACTTCACCACCGAATGACCGATCACATCGAACATGCGTCTAATCTGCTGATTCCGACCTTGATGAAGAACCACCTCAAACCAGGCATTAGATCCGGTCTCGTCAACCCTAGTGATCTTGGCTGGGGCAGTCTTAGTCCCGTCGTCGAGTACCACGCCGCGTCTGATCCGCTCGATTGCGGGTTCAGGGGGCAAACCTTTCACTTTCGCTTCGTAAACCTTTTCTACGCGATTGCGGGCGGCCGTGATGAAATTGGTGAAATCGCCGTCATTCGTCAGCAGCAAGAGACCTTCGGTATTGAAGTCCAATCGTCCGACAGGGTGAAGCCGGCCTAGAGAAGGTGGCAAAAGTTCGGTTACCAATGGACGACCCTCGGGATCGGAGACGCTCGACAGATAACCCTTCGGCTTATTAAGCAGTACGTAAACCTTTTCACGCTTCGCCAGGATGGGGTTAATCAGTTTGCCACGAACTTTGATGTGATCACGTGCTGCATCCGCCTTGGTCCCCAGTTCTGTCACAATCCGGCCGTTCACCGTAACCAGGCCTGAGGTAATCAAATCCTCGGCATGGCGGCGCGAGGCGATTCCCGCGGCGGCGATGAGTTTTTGTAGACGCTCTTCCATAAATCTAGTCGGCAGGAGGCCGGAACAGTCCAGTCGGCAGGAGGCTGGAGCAGGAGGCAGTCTGATGTTGTCGCTTTTCCTGCCGTCTGCTTATTCCGGAATTAAGCGCCAGGCTGGGGCGGTACGACGGCAATCCTGCCTCCTGCTCCTGCCGTCTGCCTCCTTCTGTCTGCCCTGCCTCCTTTTTCTAGACTACGCCACTCGCCAGATCCTCAAAGTCCTCGATGCTCGGCAGTTCAGAAAGGTCTTTCAGTCCAAACTGGATCAGGAACTCCTTAGATGTGCCGTACATCATCGGGCGGCCAATCGCCTCTTTCCGCCCCTTTGCAACAATCAGTTTCTTGTCCAGAAGGGTTTTGATTGACGAAGGTGATTGCACTCCACGGATGTCCAGAATTTCCGGCACTGTTATAGGCTGCTTATAAGCGATGACAGCGAGGGTTTCGAGAGAAGCGAGCGAAAGCTTTGCGCTGGGCCTCGATTTCAAAAAGGCGCGGACGTGTTCGTGATACTCGGGACGAGTGGCAAACTGCCAACCCCCTGCGACCTCTCTCAACTGCAAACCGCTGGCACGTCCGTTGAACTCCTCGACCAGGCTGGCGATGCCTGCTTCAACTACCGACGGATCTTCCTTCAGCACTTCGGCGATAGACTTCGCATTCAAAGGCTCATCTGCTACATAGATCAATGCTTCGATTATCGCCTTTCTCTCCCCCACGCTCTGCACCGTAAGCGGCGCCAGGTCGGCCTCGTCGCTTTCGGCCTCACGGGAAGATTCCGCGGTGTCCAGTTCGCCATCGGCCTCGGCCGCGAGAGTGTCAACGTCAAACGCCTGTTCTGTGCCTTGTTGTTTTGCCACTTCGTTCACCTTCCTATCACTCTGCCACGACAGCGCCCGTGTCAAAACTCAACGGAGTGTCATGAAGTCAGTACCGTAGCGCGCTAGCGGCGGGTCCTCCTACCAATCACTCAGGTCGTGCGTCATGAAGTCAGTACCACCGCGCGGTAGCGGGTGGGTCGACGTTGAGAGCACATATCGTTGAACCCACCCGCTACCGCGCGGTGGTACTGACTTCATGACACTGCCGGGGCTAGCTGGCAACGCGAGCGAGGATTTCTCCAAAGGTCTCCCGTTGAAATAATCTGATCTCGGTCGTCCGCACAAGTTCCAGCACTGAAAGAAAGGCCAGCACCAACTCGCGGCGCGAACGGGCCCGCTCGAAAAACACTCTCAGGTTCAGTTCACCCGAGGACATTACCATGTTCCTCAGCCTCTCAATCATCTCCGCCATCGAAATCTCTTCGCGTTCGATCTCCAGCAGCACCTCGTCTTTATGTCGCGCCAAAATCTCCTGAAACACTTTCAGTAGATCGAAGACACCAACAACAACTTCCGGGTTGTTCTTATCAGTCTCCAATTCAGCGCGCTTGAATACAGCCCGCTCGACTGTTGCCCGCGACCAGAGCATCTGCGCCGCCGCTTTGTATTTTTGATACTCCAACAACTGATCAACCAACTCATTGCGCGGATCCTCTTCCTCTTCTGCCGCTGCGAACGGATCGCGGGGCAGGAGCATCCTGGTCTTAAGCTCGATCAACGTCGCAGCCATGACTAAAAAATCCCCCGCCACGGCCATATCCAGATTCTGCATAAGGTGCAAATAGCGTAAGTATTGGTCAGTGATACGAGCCACTGGAATGTCGTAAATGCTAACCTGCTCCTGTCTAATCAGGTGCAGCAGCAAATCCAGCGGGCCCTCGAATTCACCCATGACGATTTTAAGATCGTCACTGTGACTATCGGCAACAAGCTCCGGCGTCGAACCCGCGACGTTTAAGGTTGTGGGCAGGTTCACGTCTTCGCCGGCTGCCGGCTCGATTGATTCAGGCGTTTCGTCCATCTATTTACTACTACTAGGCACTGCCATAAGCTTCGACAATCGTTCCTAGTTCAGGTTGAGTCCGGAAGTTCAGAGTTCAACCTTTAGGTTGCTGCTGCGCGGTGCGGACAAGCTAAAGCTTTAACTCTAAACTGGGCCACCCACAAGTCCCATCGTCGAGTAGACGTTGGCGAGCGTACTGCCGGCAATCTGCCTTGCTTTCTCCCGACCCTGGCCCAGAATGCGACTCAATTCTTCAGGCCCGATTCCCTTCACGCGCTCCTGAAAGGGCCGCAAAAACTCAACCGTCACATCGGCTAGATCCTGCTTCAACTGGGCGTAGCCCTTGCCGCCAAAATGGGATTCAATCTCACCAGTCGCTTGACCGGTCAGCAGTTGGTAGATAGTCAGCAGGTTTGTGATCGCCGGACGCGAATCATCAAAGCTAATCTCGGTTCCAGAGTCAGTCACGGCGCGTTTGAACTTTCGGCTGACGGTGTCAGCGTCATCGAGCAGCATTACACACCCGTTCGGATCCTCGTCAGACTTGGACATCTTCTTCGTTGAATCCGAGAGCGACATGATGCGCGCGCCAACCTTCGGAATGTAGGCCTCAGGCACACGAAACGTGTCGCCGTAATCCCGGTTGAATCGTATGGCGAGATCACGTGTGAGTTCAAGATGCTGCCTCTGATCTTCACCGACGGGCACAAGGTCCGTCTGGTAAAGCAGGATGTCGGAGGCCATCAGGACCGGATAGTCAAACAGGCCGGCACTGACCTTCTCACTCTTTCGCGACTTGTCCTTGAATTGCGTCATTCGCTCAAGCTCAGACATGCGGGCCACGCAGTTGAGGATCCAGGTCAACTCAGCGTGCTGGGGGACATCAGATTGCACGAAGATTGTGGAGATGTCAGGATCGATCCCAACGGCCAGATAGATGCGCGCCAGTTCCCGGGTCTTCTCCGCGAGCAGTTTCGGATCTTGTGGGACAGTGATGGCGTGGAGGTTGACGATACAGAAGAAGCTCTCGTACTCGTGTTGCAGATTTACCCAATTGCGCAGCGCGCCTAGATAGTTGCCGAGATGTACGTTGCCGGTGGGCTGGGCGCCGCTAAAGATTCTCTGGGGCATGCTTTCTTAAACTTTTACGAACCTGATGAGGTCGACGCTCTGAGTCACCGGATTCCTAAAAACAGCAGGTACTCAACGAAGTACATCACCGGTCTCATGATTGCGCTAAAAAAGCCGATGTAGATCAAGACCATCAAAATGATAAAGCCAAACTGTTCCATGAAGGCCAACATCGGACGCGCACTCTCCGGCAGGAAGGTCTCCAAAATCTTACTGCCATCGAGCGGCGGAAAAGGCAATAGGTTAAAGACAGCGAGCGATATATTCATTATCAGAAAATACTCGAGAAGTAAGGTAACCGGCTCTCTCACCGATTCAGGGATCGAGGCAAAACCTCCCGTCATCAAGAGCACCTTGATAACAGTGAAGGCGCAGATGGCGATAAAGAGATTAGCCATGATGCCCGCCGCGGAAACCATGACGTTTGCCAAGTCCTTATTGCGCCAACGAAGTGGATTGACCGGAGTCGGCTTCCCCCAGCCGATGAGCGGAATTCTCGCTGCTGGGCCACCGATGTTTCCAAGAATGAATCCAACCATGGGAATTAGCAGTGTCCCAATCGGGTCTATGTGGGCCGCCGGATTCAGCGTGATGCGCCCTAGCAGACGAGCCGTGTCATCACCAAACCTGTTTGACATCCAGGCATGTGCTGCTTCGTGAGCCGAGATCGCAAACAGCAGAACGATCATGTAGATCAGCAGTTGGGGTATCAGTTCTGAGGTCACGTAGTCCTAATCACCGGAAGATATAAGGAGCCGTCAAGTTAGCACCCCCCTAGTTGGCTGTCAAAAAGGTGCTCCTCAAGGTCCTCAAGGTA
>CAZVHN010000244.1:0-15537 GCA_964626895.1 uncultured Chloracidobacterium sp.
GTTGGAGTTGGTGTTGGAGTCGGTGTTGGCGCCCCGCCACAACCCGGGAACTTGAACGAGCCGATGCGCGTGCGCCAGTTAAAACTGGTCGTCGTCGCGTAGTATTCCTGCGTGTACCAGAAAGTGCAGTCGTCCACCGGATCGATCGTCATATCACTGTAATCGCCCCAACGGCCGCTGGTGCCGGTTTGGCTGCCAGTGCCCGCAAAGAGCGTGACCTCAGCCTGAGGCAAGGTGTTCAAGGGATCCCCCGCCAACCTGCCCGCATAGCGAATCTGCGGATTGATCGCAGTGCTGGAAGCACTGTATCCAAGGGCGAGATTCCCCTGCTGGTCCATCGCTACGCTTCCCATCCAGCGATGAGTTGTGTCGGGCTGATAGGTGCTTTGTTGAGCGACTGTCACTGGTCCTGCCGTGACGTTGCGCAGTTCGAACCATCGCGGCGCCGCGGTTGTGCCTGATTGAACAGTAAAGTTTCCGACCGTGGCTTCGTGGCCGTCAGAGAAGAACCGCGTAGCGAGTCGGAACATCAGCCGGTCGGCAAGGTTGTCCAACAGCGCGGTAGTTCCCAATTGCGGAATTCCCCCGGTTCGCACAGTGAAGCCCGCCGAGGCCGGAGCGGCGAACAAAGTAAAGGTTGAGTTAAGCGGTGTAACAAAATCCACATGGAAGTGGAAGACCCTATACGTGCCAGTGCCCGGCCATTCCACGAACGACGCTGGCGCCCCTGCCGGTGGCAGGATTGATCCGTCGAGGTCGGCGGGCAGGTAGGTTTCCTCACCAGATCCGCCGGTGATTCCCGTGGTGATGAAAGTAGCCGGAAGACCGGCGAGCATCTTGGCGCGGTCGAAGGCGAAGGGCTGTGGACCAAGGAACGCCGTGCCGGAAGAGTTGAACACGTTCATGGCCATGTAATAGGCATCGGGCCAAACACCCAGGTGCGGGTAGTCGAAAAAGTTTGACCCGAGGTGAAAGCCGTAGCGGTTGTAACTGCCGGTGGCATCGCTGGTCGTAGACACCGCAACGCACTCGTCAGTTGGAATGCTGGCGCCTGCGAACTGGCTGACGAGCCAGCGGTCGGCAAGTTGATCGTACAGCACAACGGGGTCGCCACTGCCGGCGGTTTCGCAGGGACCACCAAAGCCAGTCCAGATTGTCTGAATACCAACGGGACCTAACACCGAGGCGCCGGTGGTCTTGTCAAAGACCTGGTAGCCTTCGTTGACTATTTGCACATACTGCGTCGCGCCCACTTCACCATTGGTGTCCGGCGGCGCGCAGTTGCAGGCGACACCGGGGAAACCGATGCCGTTAAAGTTGAGGATGGGACTGGGCATGTTGACAGTCATAAGACTTCTCAAGTCGCTGAATCTGTCCTGCACCACCGGGTCAGCGCTGTCCTTATGATTGATTGGAATCTTGCGATTCTTGTTGGCGTGCTCGGCTTTTTGTAGTGCCGGCTGGGGCTTCATATCGCGGAGCGGTATCGAGGTGTCGTTGTGATATGAGGCAACGACAGTGATGTCGCCCTTTTGATCCTGGACCGGATTGCTGTTGGGCGTCGGGTTCTCTGACAGAGTCTTCTCTGCACCGGCCCATCTTGAGCGCTCGGCCTCAGAAATTCGGGGAAGCAGTATTAACACGGTCAGCAACAGAGTTGCTGTGAGTACGATGATCCATCGTGCGCGCATCTTCATTTCTTGTCCTCCCGGTTCATTGAGAAACTGCACAAGCAGTTGGAAACACGAACCAGACCTCGCCCTTCCGTGAGAGCAAAGCCAATGCAGTTGATATTGGTGTCGGTATCGTGAGAGAGCAAACCCACGTTATAGGCGCAGCACGCTATCACATGCGAAAGAGCTTGGGCAAGACTTGTTTGAATAGAAATACCAATTCGCGTGCCCCGCCTTTTGGAGTGCGGCGCCGGCAAAGCGAAGCGGCGAGACGGCATTCAGATAGGTCTGGCCGAAAATGGAGGCGACCTGACTCAAGAAGGATGTTTATTTTGGAGTTGACGGTGCCGCCCGCAATTATTAATTGCTCTTTGGGAAAACAAGGACTGCGTCACTCACCGGACGCTCACCTGTTGGATCTGAAGGACGATTTACCACTTTGTCGCGAACGACCATTGTCGTCGGCCCACCGCCATCGAGATTGATTGCTTCGTCTGGGCCAAACTCAAGCAGTAGGTTCGCCAGCATGTCGAGGGACATACCTACGCTGATTCCGGGCTGCCGTCCGTCGACTGTGAGCAGTAGTAACTTTCCCGAAGTGAGTTTTGCGATCGCCGTCCGCGGGTGACGGTCATTCCGGAAGGCCGGCAGGATTTTCTCCTGGACATTTGTAATGTTTGCTTTGCCGTCCTTTATTAGTTGCGGGCCGCCGCCGAGGATTGTATTCGCGCGGCGCCACAAAGCTTCTTGCTTGGGGTCGAGCGGTGTCAAGCGCCAGGAAAAGCTTATCTGCGCGCCTCGGCTCACATTGCTCAGTAGCCATTCGCGACTATTTCCCACCGCTGAAACTACAAAGCCATCGGCGGGAATCTTGCTACTGCCGTGACGATCGCGAACCGTCAAGACACGACCGTTCCTAACCACTGCCTCCGCGCCATCTGCAGTAGTCAGGGTTGTCCCGTGAAACTCTGGTGTGAAAACTAATAGTTCATCCTTGGAAAGCGGGCGATTGAGACCATGGACGGCGTGGCGAACTTCCCTTCGGGCAGGCTGCGTGCGTAGGGCCCCCGAACGACGTCCGACCGAAATCTCTCCGACGAACTTAAGATGGCCCAGCACAATCTGGGTCGTTTCCGGCTGAGTTATCAGTCCCATAGCTGCGCGGTCGTAATGTGGCTCGCTGATCAGCTTGCCATCCAGCATTAGTGAGCCGACTGACTCTCCGCGGAAAGTCCCGGTCGTCCTGAAGTATCCGCCGTTGATAGCTGCGACTGCCTTGTGCCGAGCGGCCAACGAACTCGTGGTCTCCAAGCCCACTCCCTCGCCCAGCGCATGACAGACTTGTAAAGAGGCGCGGCTGGGATCGACTCGCAACATATTTATTAACCATGGCCCGGTCGTTTCATCCGGTGACGACTCGCCTCGTGTAATCTGCAGATATTCGACACCTGGAGCAACGGTTTGGAACGCTTGCGATTTGGTCTGCGGCGACGCGGGTAAATGCTGCGTCGTCTGAGAAGTTACCTGCGTCTGAGCGTGGGATTGGAGTAGGAATAGCGGGGAAACGCTTCCCGCCATGAGGAGGATTAAGAAAAGGCAGAACACCGCCCTGTTTTTTCGAGGTAGCCCGCAGTTCATTCGCAAGCTGATAATGCCATTTCCCGGGTTTAAAGGGCAGCGATTACCGGTCGTTGTAGGTCAAACGGCTCAGGCGCAGGTAGTTTTGATGAGATCGCGGACCAAAGAGCGAAATGTTGGCTATCAGGAGTCGTGCTCGAGCTTGTTCGCCTTTCGCATCAGCCACACCGAGTTGTTGGTTTGGTCCGCGCCGCTTTTTGTAACTCCTCCGCCTGTTGTCGATTCCCGGATTTTAGCAGCGCGAATGCCTGTTTCAGCATATCTGTGGACTCATTGACGGCTTCCACGGCTTTCTTGCGGAGTAGCAGACTTATCTCTGAGTTATCCATGCCCTGCACTTCACCGATTAATTAAGGGCGTTGTGGGGGCCGAAGCACTCTGTATACGCAAGACTCGTCATCGTGCAAGGGACTAATTGTGGCTTTTGTGTGGTTTTGCCAAAGCAAGGGGGTGACCTACGAGGTGTTATTACTGATGCCTTCCATTCACACCTTAGCGCTCATTCCGGGGCGTTCTACGGTAACTAATCCGCGTGTTGCCGCTAGGTAAAGGAGACGTGAGTGGCAGATCCGGTAGTGTCCTAATTTTGAAATCCCAATTTGAATCTGTGGCACAGTAAGTGTATTACTCTTTTGGCTGGTAGGGGCAACAGATCGCTTGTTCGGTCTGCGCTCGGGATGCCGCCTCTGCCAGTCATAGTTTTGGGCGTTGCCGGAGACGGTGACGCCCTTTTGCTTGCTTTTGGGTTATTAGAGAGGGCACTATCTAGGCAACGCTCTATAGAGTCTAGGGAGTCAGAGACATGCCAGCCGTAGATAAAGACACCGAATTTGCCGAGCTTGTGAGAGGCTACGAGAACCAGTGGATCGCTCTCAATGAGAGGGACGGTGTTAAGGTTATCGTGGGCTCCGGTAGCGACGCAGTGGAGGCGGCTAAGGCCGCAGAGTCAAACGGGTTTCCTGACGCTGTATTGTTTAGAGTCCCCTCATTTACGTCTACCTTTATCCCAATGGTGTCCACTCATATAGCCTCGCATTAGCGCCCTTTCCCTCTTGTTCACCTCGAACTGATTCCGAAAACGCTCAAAGATGATCTGGTAGTTTGAGAAGAATCCAGACTGGCCTAACAGGGGTATGATGTCAGCGCTTATAAAACCTACATCCAACGATACCCAATGATCGAAACCAGTTACCTGTAACTTGATTGAGTGTAGGAATCCCGGAGCAGCTTGTCGGGCAAGACCGAAGTAAGTCTTGGGTTGGCCAGAAGGAACGTCTATTCCAAGCAGTCTTCCTACAGACTCAGGGAAGATGCAATCAACTGCGCCAGAGTCAACCAGGGCGTGAAACACTCGACCCTTATTCTCATGACGCGCGCATATCTGAAGCAGTGGATACCATGAATACGCATCCGGATTTAGTAAGTCTGGAAGCTTCGTGTACCTGATCTTCATTGTCTTTGCGTTCTCCTAAAGCCTTTGTATTCTCGATCTAGACCCCACGAAGTAGAAGGCACAGTAACTTAACGCCGTAATTTCGTCTGTCGTGCCGTAATTAATTGCATCGTAATCGCCTTAACTCGATCCTAAGAGGCCTACCTTACTTCATTCAATAACCAGTCGGTGGAAGAACATTCAAACTCGTGGAGAATTACAATAATCAAAAGTAGGTTTTATCTTTCCACCAGCTTTTCATTTATCAGGACTCTAAAAATAAAAATCCCGTAAGCGGGCCCGGCGACCACGCTCACAGGATCAAAAAGAGACTCTGAGGATCCCCATTCCTTGACACTACTTAGGGTGGCCGTTATCATCTCCGTTTCCGTCATCAGCGCGGAACTTCGCCTATTTGCTCTATGTTTGAGTCGCTGTCGGACAAGCTTAAGCGGACTTTAAAGAATCTTCGCGGCGAAGGCGTGCTGAGGAAGGAACATGTGGACGCGGCCCTCCGCGAAATCCGCCTGGCGCTCCTGGAAGCCGACGTTAACTATAAAGTTGCGAAGGACTTTATTGCTTCTGTTAAGGAGAAGGCCGAGGGACAGCAAGTCTGGCAGGAGCTCAAGCCTTCTGAACAAGTAGTCAAGATTGTTTACGACGAACTTGTTGAATTGCTTGGCGGCCAATCGTCGCGGCTGGTCTTTACGAAGCAGACTCCGAATGTGGTCATGATTGTCGGCCTGCAAGGCTCCGGCAAAACCACTTCGACGGGAAAGATCGCGCGCTGGCTTGCCCAAAACCAGGAACGCAAACCGCTGTTGCTTTCAGTTGACGTCTATCGTCCGGCAGCACGGGAGCAGTTAAGGGTAATTGCTAAGGCCACTGGCCAACAGATCTTTGAACAGTCTGAAACCAATGACCCGCTCACGCTGGTGCGGGCAGGTTATAAGCATGCTCAGCAAACCGGTTTCGACACTCTGCTGATTGATACCGCCGGCCGGCTTCACATCGATGAAGAGTTGATGGACGAGTTGGTCAGGATTAAGAGCGAAACGCATCCGGTAGAAATACTATTTGTGGCCGACGCCATGACAGGCCAGGATGCGGTCCGGTCCGCTGAAGAGTTTCACCAACGCATCGGCATCACCGGCGTTGTGCTGACGAAGATGGACGGTGACGCCCGTGGCGGCGCCGCCCTTTCCATCAAGCAGGTTATTGGTCAGCCGGTAAAGTTTGTCGGCGTCGGGGAAAAATATGACGCGCTAGAGCCTTTCTATCCCGACCGCATTGCTCAACGCATCCTCGGAATGGGCGACGTGTTGTCGCTGATTGAAGAAGTACAGTCGAAGGTAGACCAGGATGAAGCTGAGGAACAACTCAAGAAGCTCCAGAAGAATGAGTTTACTCTCGACGACTTTCGATCGCAGCTTCGGCAGGTAAAGAAGCTCGGCTCTTTCTCAAAGATAATGAAGCTACTGCCCGATCAGCTTCTCGGCGGCATGGGTATGCCGCAACTGAATGACGAACAAGCCAGGCTAATGGAGAAAGAGTTGAAACGCACCGAATCAATTATCGATTCGATGACCTGGCAGGAGCGCACGGATCATAAGATTCTAAACGCCAATCGGCGCCGGCGGATCGCGCGCGGATCCGGAACCTCGGTCACGGAAGTGAATCATCTGATCAAGCAGTACACCGAGATGCGTCAGATGATGCGCCAGCTTTCCGGTTCCGGATTGTTCGGCGGGGGCGGTTTCGGGGGCGGTTTAAAGGGCAAGATGATGAAGCGTGTGGCCGGTATGGCTGGCATGCCTGACCTGAGCGGTATGGGTGGGAATGGTGATGAATCCGGAGTGCCCGCTTTACCAGCAGGTCCATCAAGAAAGAAGCTGAAGAAGAAAAAGAAGAAAAAGCGACAGCGATAGGTGATAAAGCAGGAGAAAGAGCAGCAGGATCTATCAGCAAGCTTATCAGCGAGGGAATTAGTGACAACGGAGGTGACTACTTGTTGGCGATTAAATTGATGCGCACTGGCGCGAAGAAAAGGCCTTCATACAGAGTTGTTGTGAAGGAGAAGCAGTCAAAACGTGACGGCGCATATCTCGAGAACGTCGGCACATACAATCCTACCCGCCAGCCGGCGGAGATAAATCTGAAGATGGATCGTGTCCGTTACTGGATTGCCAACGGCGCGCAGCCGACCCAGACGGTCAGCAGGCTTATCAAGGCAAGTGGTCAGAACGAGGCGATTGCGGAGCCTGCGACCGCTTAGTTTCTTGTTTAGGACGCGTAGATTGAACCGTCAGGACTTCTGAGGCGACAGTAATGCGAGAAGCCGTTGAGATGATTGTTAAAGGGCTGGTTGACGACACTGAGGCCGTCGACGTTCGAGAGATCGACCGCAACGGTGCGACCTTGATTGAGATCCGCGTGGCCCCTGAAGACATGGGTAAGGTAATTGGCAGGCAGGGGCGGACCGTACGGTCGTTGCGCTCAGTGGCTCATGCGGTAGGACTAAAGAGAAAGCACCGCTTCGTTCTTGAAATTGTGGAATGAGCGAAGAGCTGCCAGAGAGCGCAGAACCGGTTGTTGCTGTGGCTCGCGCCGTGAAAACCAGAGGCCTCAAAGGGGAGATTGTGGCCGAGTTGTTGACGGATTTTCCCGACCGGTTCGCCGATGTTTCTCAGTTGATTGCCATTGCTCCTGATGGAAAGCGGAGCGTAGTTGAGTTGGAGAGCTATTGGTTTCATCAAACCAGGGTGATATTGAAGTTGGCGGGCTACGACAATATTGAAACCGCCAGTGCATTTGTGGGATGCGAGTTTGCTGTTCCGGAATCGAGCCGGGTCCAGCTTCCCGAGGGTCAGTTTTACAATTGGGAGCTGGAAGAGTGTGTTGTCGAAACCACGAGTGGGAAACTAATTGGTCACGTCCGAGACGTGATGAGAGTTGGCCGCGGCGTGGAGATGCTGGTAGTCGAGAGTGACGACAGGCATGAGCACTTGATTCCCATGGTGCAGTCGATTGTTGTCGATATTGACACGGCGCGGAAGAGGATCCGGATCGATCCGCCGCCGGGACTCTTGGAGTTATAGATCTTTGATTTGGTGATTTGCGAGTTACTCTGGTAGCAATGTTTGAGTCGCAAATTCGCAAACGAGAATCGTAATGTTGCGCTTTGACGTAATAACTATCTTCCCGGATTTCTTTCGCGAAGCGTTTGATTTCGGGATCACGCGCCGCGCGTTAGCCGCCGGACTGGTTGAGACTAAAGCGCATGACCTGCGCCACTGGGCTACCGACAAGCATCGCACAGTCGACGATCGTCCTTTCGGTGGCGGCGATGGAATGGTGCTCAAGGCGGATCCCATCTTTGCGGCGGTCAACGACATAACCGGTTTCAGACGGCGCGGAGATTACCCGAAGGAAACGCGGGTGGTTTTGCTTTCGCCGCAGGGTCAGGTATTTACGCAGTCGCTGGCGGCGGATCTGGCAACCAACGCATCGCAGATAGTCTTGATATGCGGACGCTATGAAGGCGTTGATGAAAGAGTTGCTGAGGCGCTGGCAACGGACGAGATATCGATCGGCGACTATGTTCTTTCCGGGGGAGAGCCCGCCGCGATCGTTGTGGTTGACGCAGTTGTGCGGTTGTTACCAGGCGCTTTGGGCAGCGAGACTTCCGCAGCCTACGAGTCCTTCTCGGACGGCCTGCTGGATTATCCGCAATATACGCGGCCCCCGGAACTCGAAGGCCTGCGTGTACCCGATGTCTTATTAAAGGGAAATCATGCGGAGATTGCGCGCTGGCGTCACGACGAAGCCTTAAAGAAGACCGAGCGCAATCGCCCGGATCTGTTGAAAGATTCTCAGGTCTGAATCCTATTCTGACTCTGTACTAGAATCTGAGATGCAAATGTAGATAGTGGAGTGAAGAGATGAACCGACTAGACAACATCGAAAATGCCCAACTGCGAAAGAATATTCCCGAGTTTCAACCGGGCGATACAGTGCGCGTTCACGTTCGCATCAAGGAATCTGAGACCAAGGAGCGCCTGCAGGCGTTTGAAGGTGTGGTCATTGCACGCAAGCACGGCGGCGCCAGAGAGACCATGACCGTTCGCAAGACGAGCTTCGGGGTTGGTGTTGAAAGGATCTTCCCGCTCCATGCCACCATCATCGACCACATCGATCTTGTGAAGAGAGGGCGAGTGCGACGAGCAAAGCTCTATTACTTGCGTGGATTGCGTGGTAAGGCTGCCCGAATTCGCGAGCGCGACACGCGTGGTCAGCAGGGGGGCACCGCTCAGGCCACCGTCGCCGGTAAGAACAAATAACCGCCTGAACAGCGGTCAGCTTGCTCAGCCATAGAGCCGGACTCTTAAACCGAACCAGGAAGGCCCTTGCGTATTGCAATCGATGCTCACTCTGTTGGCACCGGTCTTGGTGGCAATGAGAGTTACGCCGCGAATTTGATCGAAGCTCTCGCCGAGATCGATTCTGTCAATGATTACACTCTTTACGTTACCAGGGATGAGGCGGTAGCGCGGTTCCGCAACAGGTGGCCTAACTTCAGGGTTCGCTCTACTCTACCTCACACGCCGCTAATCCGCATACCACTAACTCTTAGTGCCGAGCTGCGAAGTCACCCAGTAGACGTTTTGCACGTTCAGTTTACCAGCCCGCCTTTTGCTCCTTGTCCGGTTGTAGTTAGCATTCATGACTTATCATTTGAACACCTGCCGGAGACTTTCAATCGCCGGAGCCGGGCGCAGCTTCGATTTACCGTCCGACGCTCAGCAAGGAGGGCGGCGCGAGTTTTGGCGCTGTCTGAACATGCTCGGCATGACATTATTTCGACCTACAAGATCGCGCCCGACCTGGTGACGGCTATTCCCATCGCCGCGCCAACTCACTTTCGGCCAGTTGAGGACGAAGATGAGCTTCAACGTGTACGACAAACCTATGGCATAAATGGAGATTTCATTCTTTCCGTGGGCTCCATTCAGCCACGCAAGAATCTGGCCCGACTGTTATCCGCTTACGAACGTTTGCGCCGAACTCGGCCGAAAGGTAGCCTGCCGCAGCTTGTCCTAGTCGGTAGGCGTGCATGGCTTTATGGTGAAACCCTGAAAGCTATCGACGAACTTGGAACCGGCGTGATTGCCACGGGCTATGTTCCGGAGACCGATTTGCCGGCGCTTTATTCAGGGGCACTATGTTTCGTTTATCCATCATTCTTCGAAGGTTTTGGTCTTCCCCCGCTGGAAGCCATGAAATGCGGTACGCCGGTTATCACCGGAGATAGAACCAGTTTGCCGGAGGTCGTTGGGGATGCGGGTATTATGGTTAATCCCTTCGACATCGACGCTATTGCTTCCGCTATTGCAACGATGGTAGATGATTCAAGCTTCCGTTCAAGACTCCGGATTGAGTGCTTGAATCGAGCCCGGATCTTCGATTGGCGTGAAACTGCGAGGCGAACTCTTGAAGTTTACAAACAGGCCGCTGATAATGTTCATTCTCTCGCTTCGATGGCACAATCCGCAGTGCCGCAGAAGTAGTCGCATTCTCTTGGCGTCAGTGAGGCCGGCTAGTCCCTATGCGTATCGCTATCCTTGGAACCCGGGGTATACCAGCCAGCTACGGCGGCTTTGAAACCTTCGCCGAGCACTTGTCCACCAGGCTTGTAGCTCGCGGACATGAAGTCACCGTCTATTGTCGCGCTCACTACGTTTCCCCTCGCCAGCTCGAGTATCAGGGCGTCCGCTTGAGAGTTCTGCCTACGATCCGCCACAAGTACTTCGATACTGTCGTTCACGCGTTTCTCTCGGCCCTACACGCCGCGCCCTCCCGTTTCGATGCGGCACTGATCTGCAACGCCGCGAACGCACCCTTTGCCTCGATACTGCGATTCACAGGAACGCCTGTAGCTATTAACGTCGATGGTTTGGAACACAAGCGAAAGAAATGGAATTGGCTTGGACGCCGCTACTACCTATTGGCCGAACTGCTTTCGACCATGCTGCCAAATGTCACCGTAACCGACGCCCAGGTCATCCATGATTATTACCTTGCCCGTTACAATGCGCCCTCGACAATGATTGCTTACGGAGCCGAGGTGGAACGGAAGCCCGACCGGGACACGGTTAAGAGGTGGCGAGTGGAACCCAATAGATACGTTCTTTACGTCTCGCGACTCGAGCCTGAGAACAATGCTCACCTGGTAATCGAAGCGTTCAAGAGAGTAAGGACGGCCTATAAGCTGCTAATCGTCGGCGATGCGCCTTATGCCCGCGACTACATACAGGATTTAAGAGCGCGCGCCCGCGGTGATAAGAGAATTGTTTTTACCGGATTTGTTTTCGGACAGGATTATCGGGCCCTGCAACAGAATTCGTATTGTTACGTGCACGCCACAGAAGTCGGTGGCACGCATCCTGCCCTACTGGAAGCAATGGGGTACGGCAACTGCGTACTGACCCTGGCGACACCGGAGAACATAGAAGTGGTCGGCGACGCTGGGATTCCCTACGTGGACGATTACGATCTGACAGAAAAACTGCAACGCGTACTGCGCGATGGCTCATTGGTCCAGGCCTACCGTCACCGCGCTCAACTTCGCGTGCAAAAATATTACGACTGGGAGCGGATAGTCGATCAGTACGAGCAGATGTTTGCGGAAATGTCGGGACAATCTGTGTCGCGTAGCGAACCTCCCGCGGCAACTCGCGAAGCTCATTCGCCGGAAACTGCAGCTACTATCTCCAAGACGTTAGGTGCGTAGCAGGCTGAAAGCGATTAGCTGACGCAAAGAGAAGGGCCCCGCCGATCATGTGATCAGGCGGGGCCTAACTTTCCAGGAAGGCTCGGGTAAACGAGGGTGGCGATGGCAAAGAACGAGAATCGTCGCTTGTTCGATCCTGTCGTCTAGGCGGTGCGTTTAAACGGGTGAGATAAAGCCCACGTTTTAGGAAAAAATCAAGTCGCGGTCCGTGTGAATTCAGCCATGCACCGAATGCCAAGCCAAAAATGCAAAGAGCCACTCGTCTTGTACGAAATTATACAGGCGTGTCGTGACCTGTCAAGCACAACATTAACTATTTCGCAAAACTTTCGTAACAGACCAGGTTGGAAAAAAGGCCCAGGTGTTTGCGTCCCCGCAAGGCAATCACTATAATGCGCCAAATCTGATGGGGCCCGGTTCTGGCAGGATGGCGGCCCGTCATGCGGCAAAACTCAATTATGCGAAGTCAAATTCGGCGAAAGCAACGGGGGCGGGTCGCGCCTTTTGTCGGGAAAAGCGGCGGGACTCCCCTGCGCACCCTTGCGCTAAATCTCAGCCAGGCCGCGCGTTCGGCTTTTACCGAACCGTTCATGCTCACGGTTGAGCACCACCCGATCTATCTGCGTCGCTTGCCAAAGGCCTTCGAGGGTTTTCGCATCGTTCATCTATCCGATATCCACCACAGCCCGTTTACTAGCCGGGAACAGATCGAGCGAGCTGTCGGCACAGCCAACCGGCTGCAACCCGACATCATAGCGTTGACCGGTGACTACATTTCCCATGAGCGCCAGTTTGCCGCGCCTTGTGCGGAACTGCTTGGCCGTTTACGAGCGCGTCACGGTGTCTTTGCTGTTCTTGGCAATCACGATCATTGGACCGACGCCGCTTTGATTACGGACCTCTTTCGTGCGGAAGGGATTACGGTACTGGTTAATCAAGGAATGCGTTTTGAGCAACGCGGAGAGGCGTTCTGGTTGGCGGGTGTAGATGACACGATGGTGGGGTTGGAAGATTTGCCTCTCGCGTTGGCCGGCTCGCTCGATGACGAGATGAAGCTCCTGCTGGCGCATAACCCAATCATCTTGCGCCGAGCAGCTCGCGCAGGTGTGGATCTCGTGTTGAGCGGCCATACCCATGGGGGGCAGGTTAATCTGCGTTCAGAACGCAGTGCCTCGGGGAGACCCCGACGCCGCCTCCTCCGCGGACTTGGAAGCCGGGGCGAAACACAGATTTATGTCACACGCGGTCTTGGCACTGTCGTACTTCCCGTACGATACGGTTGCCCGCCCGAGGTTTCGCTGCTGGAACTCCGATGCAGCCTATGACTGCTCGCTAGTCAATTCTCATAGCCAGATCGTTCAGGCCAATTTCGCGGTGATTTCCAAAGCGCCGAGGCCCTAATGTCCTCCCGGATCGTTACCGTCCCGAATATGCTCACCATCTTCAGGATGGTGCTCATCCCCGTATTTGTTACGCTCGTTTTCTATCAGCGATTTCTCCTGGCGTTGGCTGCCTTTGTGGTCGCGGGCATAACAGATGGTCTCGACGGACTTCTGGCCCGCCGCTTCGATCAGAGGTCCCAACTAGGCACCGTACTCGACCCAATTGCCGACAAGTTAATGCTGGTAACGGCGTTTGTAGTGCTTTCAATGCGCAGCGTTTTTCCCCAACCCCTCCCAAACCACCTACCTATTCCGTTTTGGGTGACCATCGCAGTCATTAGCAGGGACGTCTTCATTGTGGTTGGAGCGGCGGCGATTAATATCATGACCGGCTTTAGGGGATTTCGCCCTTCCTGGCTAGGCAAGCTCAACACGACCGTCCAAATAATCGCAATCGCTATTATAATGTTTGCCGCAAGCGTTCCCTACGGCACTGGCTACTACCTTCCCACCCTTTATGCAATAGTCTTCGCGCTCACGCTGCTTTCAGGCGCGCACTACGTCTTCTTTGCCTCAAAGCTCCTAAACGAGGACCGTAATCCGTCGCCCGAAGATCCCCAGAAACCGTAACGCCCCTAAATGCCCGCTAGAGCCGTAGGGGAAACGCCAGGTCCCACGCTAACAAAGTTGACAGCAAGGCACTCAGGTATTATATTCATGCAGCGTTCAACCTATTTGCTCAGCCGCCGATCCAAGATTGAGCGGATGGGTGTGGTAGTCGCCGCCTCTCACTGAGGTGCAATGGGGCAGCTAATTTCGTTTGTGGGAGAATAAATACAGATGAGTAACAAGATAATAGGAATTGATTTGGGAACGACCAACTCCGTCGTCGCGGTGATGGAAGGCGGCGAACCGACGGTCATCACCAATTCGGAGGGAGGTCGCACAACCCCTTCGGTAGTGGCTTTTACAAAGGACGGGAGCCGGTTGGTTGGCCAGGTTGCCAAGAGGCAAGCGGTTACCAACCCCGAGAATACAGTCTATTCAATTAAACGATTTATGGGTCGTCGCTACAACGAAGTGACGGAAGAGATCAAGCAGGTGCCTTACAAGGTGCAAGGCGGCAGCGGTGACGTGCGCATCGCAGCCGGTGGCAAAGAATGGAGCCCACCGGAGATCTCGGCAATCATCTTGCAGAAGATGAAGCAATCGGCCGAGGACTATCTGGGACAAAAGATCGACAAAGCGGTGATTACCGTGCCTGCCTATTTCAATGATTCGCAACGTCAGGCGACTAAGGATGCCGGCAAGATCGCCGGTTTGGAAGTAATGCGTATCGTCAACGAGCCCACGGCCGCCGCGCTCGCTTATGGTTTGGACAAAAAGAAAGACGAAACCATCGCGGTGTTTGATTTTGGCGGTGGTACGTTTGACATCTCCATACTCGAAGTCGGCGAAGGCGTCGTCGAGGTCAAATCTACTAACGGCGACACCCACCTGGGAGGTGACGACATCGATGAGCGCCTGATCGAATGGATTATCGAAGAGTTTAAGCGCGATCAGGGCATCGACCTTTCAAGTGACAAGATGGCTCTGCAGCGGCTTAAGGAAGCTGCGGAGAAGGCGAAGATCGAACTTTCCAGCACGATGGAAACTGAGATTAATCTTCCCTTCGTGACCGCGGACCAGTCCGGCCCCAAGCACCTGGCGATGAAACTTACCCGGTCCAAGTTTGAACAGTTGGCCGATCCAATCCTGCAACGTCTCCGTCCACCGGTGGAACAGGCGTTGAAAGACGCAGGACTCGACGCCAAGAAAATCGACGAAGTAGTTTTGGTCGGCGGTTCCACACGTATTCCCAAAGTTCAGCAGTTGGTGCGGGATGCTTTCGGCAAGGAGCCGAACAAGAGCGTCAATCCTGACGAAGTCGTGGCCATCGGTGCGGCAGTTCAGGCAGGCGTGCTTTCCGGGGAAAAGACGGACATTTTGCTACTCGATGTTACGCCTCTAAGTTTGGGAATCGAGACCCTTGGTGGTGTTTTCACGAAGTTGATTGAGCGTAACACTACCATCCCCACGCGGAAGTCGGAGATCTTCTCCACAGCCTCTGACAACCAGACGTCAGTTGAGGTTCATGTGCTACAGGGTGAGCGGCAAATGGCTAATGACAATCGCACTCTGGGCAAGTTTCACCTGGTCGGCATCCCCCCGGCGCCTCGGGGAATGCCGCAAGTAGATGTGACGTTTGACATCGACGCAAACGGGATCGTTAACGTGTCAGCGAAAGACATGGGTACGGGCCGCGAGCAAAAGATAACCATTACAGCGTCGTCTGGTCTGGCGAAGGACGAAATCGACAAGATGATGCGCGACGCCGAATCCCACGCAACGGACGATGCGAAGAAGCGCGAAGAGATCGAAGCACGCAACCGCCTGGACGGACTCACCTACCAGATGGAGAAGACGTTGAATGACAATCGTGAGAAAGTAGGCGCGGTGGCAGCAGAAGTGGAGGTAGCCATTGCCGAGGCAAAGACGGCCCTGCAAGAAGGTGGGACCGAAAAACTCAACGATGCCTTCAACAAACTGCAGGCCGCGTCTCACAAACTAGCTGAGGTACTC
>CAZVHN010000245.1:0-9295 GCA_964626895.1 uncultured Chloracidobacterium sp.
TTTCGCTGGAACTTGACGAGCGACTCAGGCTCGAAACCGAGCTTGGTCATGTCGAGCATCAGGTTTTCCTTGTCCAGCAAGCGGAGCACGACTTTCTCGCCGAAGAGCGTAGGCAGTGTGGATACGCGAAAGTCGAGCTCACGCGATCGAGCGTCGACCTTGACTTTGATCTTGATGCGTCCATCCTGCGGCAACCTCTTTTCAGAAATGTCGAGCTTTGACATGATTTTCACGCGCGAGATCAGTGCGTCGCGCAATTTCAGAGGAGGATGCATCACGTCATAGAGCACGCCGTCGATACGGAAGCGAATGCGAAGTTCCTTTTCATAAGGCTCAACGTGAATATCCGAAGCGCCACGTCTGAGCGCATCGACCAGCAGCACATTGACCAGTCGTACTACCGGTGCGTCCTCGCTCATTCTTGAAAGCGTGGACAGATCGATCTCTTCGTTGTCTTCGACGACCTCGACGTCTTCGGCGCGCCCGTGATCGAAGTCGATGCTGTCTAGCGACACCAAGTCGGCGTGAGTAATTCCGCCGGCGCCGTTTGAGCCCCTTCCGTTGCTCCGTTCGTAGGCGGGCTCCTCCACGGAAATCGCGGCCAGCTCGATCTCTCTGGAAGTGCCGTAATACTTGGCGATCGCCTGTTGAATGCTTACCTCGGCGACGACGACGGGCTCAACATTGAGGCCGGTCATGAACTTTATGTCGTCCATCGCGAAGACATTGGTCGGATCGACCATGGCGAGGGTGAGGGTGGCGCCAACCCGGGATAAAGGGATCACCGAGTACTTTTGGGCTACTTCCTGGGGAATGAGGCGGAGAACCGATTCGTCTATCTGAAAAAGTTCGAGGTTAACGGAGGGAATACCATACTGCCGTGAGAGCACGGCCGTAATCATATCGTCCGTCACCAATCCCAGCTTGACCAAGTTATAACCTAGTCGGCCTCCGTGTTCGCGCTGGTAGTCTAGTGCTTCACGTAAGTGCTGAGCACTAATAAGGTTCTCACGGACGAGAATTTCACCTAATTTGGCTGACATTTCTTCCTGACGTCCAGACCTAAGAGACGATCCACTGCGGTGGGTGGGATTACTGAGATTGGTTCTTGGCGCTAGAACAGGTGTAAGCAGAGCGCTCAACACCGTTGCGTGAGCATAATACATGTTGAACGAGCGCCCTGTCAATACTTCATTTTGGCGGAAATGGTGCCAAAAACCGAAGCAATCCGAGGATCTTGGGGCGTTTCGCCCGTGGCGAAGTGATGGCTCGGCTACTCTAGAGCTTGAGAGATTTAGCAGTCTTTGAAGGTCGAGGAGAGGCGGCTCAAAATGGGGCAGAAGAAAAGCCGCACACCGTTTAGCACCGGGTGCGGCTTGTCGAATGGTATTGCGGTCCTCATCTAGGGCCGGCGGCGGCGCGCCGGCGCGGTGGTGGTCTTCTCAGCCTTCACGTTTTGTTGATTCTTAAGCTCCTCCAGGATCGCTTTTGCGTCCGCCTTAAGCTTGTCAGTGTCGGGAGCCTTATCGACAAATTGCTGGAGGAAATTGGCAGCCTCCTGATACTTTGCCTTGTCATCGTTCATCGCACCGATGTTGAACAAAAGCATGCCGGACTTGACCAACGCGTCGGTATCGTCGGGGTTGGTAGCCAGAATCTTCTGATATTCGGCCAGCGCTTTGTCGAAGGAGTTTGCATCGAAGAGCATTTGCGCCAGCCCTCTTTGGGCCGCTAATTTCCTCGCCGGGTCTGTCTCAACCGCCAGGTAGTCTTCATAAGCTTTCTTCCCCGCGTCAACTTGGGACTGATCAACCTTAGTCACGAACAAACGCATGGCTTCAGCCCTCGTGCTAAGCGCGGCGATCTTGTTTGCGTTGAACCGAGTCTGTTCTTGCGGATCCGTGGGTACTGTTTGCGCGTTGAGTGCGTCGAGAGCTTGCTGGATAGCCTCTGCCGAGGCGCGAAAGTCGCTCTTCGCTGCCTCAATTCCCGGCGCCTTAGCCGCTTCGTCCTTAGAGGTAATGGCTGCGTTGTAACGATCGACTCCGCGTCCTTTCAGGGCCGCAGACTTTTGCGTTAACAATGCAGGCTGATTGGGATCCGCCGCTATCCCTTCATCGTACTGCTTAATTGCTTCATCGTATTTTTTTGCCTCCAGGGCGGCGTTCCCGGCGGTGAAAGTCCGAGAGACTATCGCGTTCGATTCCTCAATATTCCTGTTCTTGGCTTCGATCTCAGCATTCTTACGGATGATTTCTTCCCGTTTTGCCTTATCTGCTGCGCTTTCACCTGATGGCGTGCCTGAGGACGCTCCGCTGCCCGCGTTCTGTTTCTCTACCGCTTTGATTTCCTCAAGCGTCAGACGCTTGCCATCGCCGGGCGATAGATTGATTTCGTAGGGTGTGCCTCTGCCGACTTTGACGTTAGGCAGGTATGTCGGGCGGGCTGCCGGATGACTGGCGGCAATTGTGTAAGTGCCAACGTAGGGCAGCCCTGCGAAAACGAACTCACCCTTCTTGTCAGTTTTTGTATTGTATTTGCCCGAGAGGTCGGTGCGGTACACGTCGATAGCCACGTCACTCGCAGGAGTCTTGGTACCATCCGCCTGGTTCATAGTCACCCGTCCGCGAAGTTCTCCCGTCTGGGCAGACGCGATGAAGGCCGTCGAGAGCAAAGCTACAACAGCCAAGATTGCAAAGAAAAATTTACGAATCATGAGATTCCTCCAAAGGCCGCGTCGCGTCATTCGATTTTATTACGGGAGAGGCCCGTAAGATGCATTGACGCTGTGATCAGTTGTAGTTAAGGACTGAGAAGCACCTTAAGTTAATAAGCAAACCGCTTGCTGTCAAGCGCATAGGGAATCGGATCAGTGACCCCTGCCGCACGAAAAGCCCGTAACCGGAGGGCACAGGAATCGCACGCACCACACGCCTGCTCTGATTCTTGATAACACGACCAGGTAAGCTCGAGAGGCGCTCCGAGCGACTGCCCCCGAAGGACGATTTCGCGCTTCTTCATGGCGATTATTGGAGTCCTAATCTCAAGTGTGGTTTGAGGTTTTGTTCCGAGGTCAATCAGCTGTTGAAATGCGGCGTAAAACTCCAGGCGGCAATCGGGATAGCCCGAAGAATCCTCGGCGACCGCGCCAATATAAATGCGACGAGCTTGAATCACTTCACCCCAACTTGTAGCAATCGACAGGAAGTGTGCATTGCGAAAAGGAACGTAGCTCGAGGGTATTCCTGGAAATCCAAGGTTCGCACTGGTTACTGGAATCTGGTGATCGGTTAGCGACGAACCACCAATCCTGCTCAAATGCTCAATCGAAACAGCCAGGCGAAGTTTTGTCTGAAAGTAATCGGCGATCTCCTCGAAAGCTCGCCGCTCTCGCTCTTCTGTGCGCTGGCCATAGGAGATATGCAGCAAAGCCAGTTCATCGTTCTCCTCACGGGCAATCGCGGCGGTAACACAGGAATCCATGCCACCTGAGACAAGGCAAACAGCAAGGCCCGATCCCGAATCCCTTGGTTCGGACTCATAGGGTTCGTACGACTCGTCGTCATGACCGCCCATCAGACACCTCGTGCCTCGGGCCCCCAGATGTACTTGTGCATTTGTAATTGCATCCGCACGTTGAGCCCGCTGCTTGTTATCCAACCCGCAACCTCCTGCAAGTCCACGCCGTTCCAGATAGGAGATATCAAGACCGCCTTGGCGCGCTTTTCCAAGTCGAAGCGCTCGATAATGTCGCGGGCAAAATCCCAGTCGCTGCGATTGGCTATCACAAACTTGACTTCATCTTTGTCTGCGCGTAACGAGTCGAGGTTGGGCCAGTGGTTGCGAGCATCTTCGCCTGAACCGGGACACTTCACATCGAGAATAATTTTAGCCCGCGGATCGACGGTCTCGGTCGAAACATAGCCTCCGGTTTCCACCAGGACCTCATACCCTTCTTCACACAGCTTACTTATCAACGTAAACGCCTGTGGCTGCGCTAGCGGCTCGCCTCCCGTGACTTCGACCAGATTGCATCCCATGGCGCGCACTTGCGCTAATACTTCTTCGATTGGAAGGTGGTCCCCGCCCGTGAATGTATACTCGCTGTCACACCAGACGCATCGCATCGGACACCCGGTAAGGCGCACAAATGCGCAGGGCCTGCCGACGTGAGTGGACTCACCCTGAATGGAGTGAAAAATCTCGGTTACTCGAAGCATGGACAGGCGTAATCCTTGAACTATCGTGACACACCCGCTTTCCCGCGTGACTGAAATACAGTTTCGGGAAATATGGTTTCTAAAATACGGTTTCGTGACTGTACAATCGAATCTAACTTAGGCGTCTTTGCGTGTCAAAGTAATGCTGCATTGGACCCTGCGGCGGCCCTCGCGGCAACGTCGTGACCAGAAAGTCATCAAAGAACCCGATGGGACCGCCGCTACCTCCGGTACTGGTTCATTTTGAGTCCGGAAGTTCAGAGTTCATCAACCTTTAGGTTGTGCCTTAGCGGTGAGGACAAGCTAATAAAGCTTGATGAACTCTAAACTGAACCAGCACCGCTACCCTGGCGTGTTAGCATGAAGTTACGTAGGAAACTTGGTTGAGTTATTCCCCCGGTGAGCGAAAGAAGCGAGCAAATCCAGAATCTCTTAGTGGCGGGTGCAAAACTGCTGCTCGCGCGCGCTACCGAATCTCACTCGCTGGATTCGAGTTCTTTGGTGCCGCGTATCAAATCGTCAGTCGATAAGTACTTGTTGAAGGACGACGCGAACGCCTCGGACCAATCTATCGCCGAGTTCATAGACGAGCTTCAAGCTGACGACTTGTGCCTGATAGTAGCTTGTGAACGGGGTGACGAAAGCGCCTGGACCGAACTCGTCGAACGTTTCACGTCAACAGTACGCTCGGCGGCCCGGTCAGCGAGCTCCAATGAAGACTGCGCTCAAGACTTGGCACAATCGATCTGGGCGGAGCTTTATGGCCTACGGGTGCGCGCGGACGGAAAGCCGGCCAGCAAACTTGCCTACTATTCCGGCCGCGGCTCGTTGGCAGGATGGCTGCGGGCAGTGGTGGCGCAGCTTGCTATTGATCAACATCGCAAGCAATCACGCACGGTGCAAACCGCAGACGACGCGGACTTCGACCGCTTGGCGCGTGGCGGCGACGATGGCAAGGAATTGTACCTTGCCACCGCGGCGCTTAATCCAGAGGAAGCGATTTCGGATAAGTTAGCGGGAGCCGAGATGCAAAGGGCGCTCGCGCGTTCTATAAAAGAACTCTCGGACGAAGATCGACTATTGGTGAAGCTCTACTACTTTGACGGTCTTCGTTTGCGGGAAGCGGGCAGCGTCCTGGGCGTGCATGAGGCAACAGCGAGCCGGCGGCTGACAAGAATTCACGGGGGGTTGCGAGAGCGCGTGGAAAGTATTTTGATCACTGATCTAGGTTGGACGAAGACGGAAACAGAAGGCGCCTTTGCTCAGCTCGGGTTACATCTGGAGGCCGATCTTGAGCCGCTGCTGGCTGCGGGCGGAGCCGTTAGCGAGGCAAAAACAAAGGGCCGCAAGTGACTTTAGTCAGGATTTGTCACGCAAAGCCCCCGGCTGCAAGCTACTCGAGGAGATTGCGTTCTAAAGATGGCCATTAATTTAGGCATCAAATGAAGCAGACTGAAAACAACGAAATGGATCTTCTGTTACGCGAGCTGGCACGGCGCGAGGGCACCCGCTCTGTCGTGCCTGAAGACCACTCGGCAATGCACCTGGATGCTGATGAGTTGAACTCATACGCCGAACAAGTCTTGCCTGCTGCGGCGCGCGCGCGTTACACCTCGCATTTGGCGGAGTGTGCAAGCTGCCGCAAGATTGTCTCAGAGTTATCGTCAGCATCTGGTGCCAACGTCAGCGAACATTCGGTCTCGCAAAAGACTTCAGCAAGTTTCCTGCAAAAGTTCGGCACCCTGTTTTCTTCCGGTCTTTTGCGTTACGCGGTGCCCGCACTCGCGCTCTTTGCATTTATCGCGGTTGGTCTGGTTGCACTTAGACAGCAGCCCCAACCTGATTTCGTGGCCCAGAATCAGCCGGCGGCCTCACGCGATGCCATAATTGAAAAAGAGCAAGCTGACTCACCCGCGGAACCCGGAAACTCTGCTGCCGCTATTGAAGAACGGCACTCCTCTGAAGCCCGAACTAGTGCCGGCAAAGGTAGAGACAACGAAGCGAAAACAGGTGAAAGAAATGAGACCTCAAATGTAGTAACGCCTACGGATTCTGTGACTGGTAAGGACGCCTCCGCTGGAAAAGCTGCAGGGGCCGTAGCTCAACCGTCATATGCTTCCGAGCCGGCGGCACCTCCCCCTCCGAAACCCCAAACAACACATACCGAGGCACGAACCGAAGTTGCCGCCCGTCAAAAGGAAGAAGCTGACAAAAAAGACGAGCCGGCGCGAGAGCAAGAAGGAGCTCGCGCGCGAACAGATGAAAGCCAGAATCAGGCTGCTGTCTCGAAGGCTCGGAACGTTGCACCCGCCGGTCAGACCCAAGAAAGGCGAGGCACGCCTGGGGCAACACTTGCAGTCGGCGCGGGAGCGAAGACCAACGACGACGAAGCGGACACTCGCACTGTTTCCGGCCGACGGTTTCGGCGGCAAGGGGGCGTTTGGATCGACACTGCTTACCAATCGTCCACGGCAATAACCCCCGTGGCGCGGGGCTCGGAACAATTTCGCGCTCTCGTCGCGGACGAGCCCGGGATTCGCGCCATCGCGGCACAACTACCTGGTGAAGTGGTTGTAGTCTGGAAGGGTCGAGCCTACCGAATTCGCTGAGTTTAGGTCCCCGCCTGCTTATTCCTATCCTGATCTCGTGGTGGTACATTATCAGCACGTTTCGAACGACTGGTCGGTGCTGGTTCAGTTTAGAGTTCATCAAGCCTTATTAGCTTGTCCGCATTGCTAGATCGCAACCTAAAGGTTTAACTCTGAACTTCCGGACTCAAAATGAACCAGTGACGACCGCTGAACTCCATTTTCGGAGGCGTCGTGCTTAATCGGAGGCATTATGTATTGTCCTTCCTGTGGCAACGAGATTACCGTTGAGTTGAAGTATTGCAATCGGTGCGGCGCGAACCTGGCGTTGCCACCGAGTAGCCTGCCGGCTCCGGTGACCGCGCCGATCAGCCTAACGGCCCCCACAGTAGTCGTCGGTTTGACCATCACCGTTGGCCTCGGGATCATTTTTGGTGGGGTCACGGGACTGGCTGAGCTGCACGTTCATCCAGCCGCAATCACCTGGATAATCCTCTTCAGCATGGCGACTCTGTTTGGATGTTCAGCACTGCTGATTCGCTTCTGGTCGAAAATGGTAGGCATGCAACGGCAAACCTCGGCGCCTCAGCAGAACATCAGGCCGCCTTTTGAAAGGGCCACGCCGCAACAACTCCCACCGCGTTTTGAGCCCGTTCCCAGTGTCACCGAACACACAACGCGCACTTTCTCTCCCGCGTATCGTGAACCATCTGAACGTGGCCAGCAGTAACGAACATTCCATTTGAGGAAACCGTGATCCGATGAACATACCTGGCCCGTACGTCTGTCAGCCAAGGCGGACTCTTTCGGTTTGTTGTTTCGTATTGAGCGTCTTCTTGCCGGGGTTGCAGTTGGCCGCACAGGAAACGAGGCAGGCTAGACCGAGAACTGCGGCCGAGTTGAACCTGCGGGTCACCCGTAACCAAGACATCGCGCGGATTGTTCAGGGGATCGACTCACGTAACATAGAGCGCATAATTCGCAAGCTGGTTTCATTTGGCACGCGCAACACGCTCTCGACACAGGACGATCCTAACCGCGGAATCGGCGCCGCTCGCGATTGGCTTTATAGCGAGTTCTTGAAGGCGGCGGAAAACTCGGGTGGGCGTATGACCGTCGAGAAGCAGGCTTACGAGCAACAGAAAACTGCGCGCATTCCCAACCCGACAGTGATTACAAATGTGGTCGCCACGTTAAGAGGTACGCAACCGGAATCCGAGAATCGGATTTACGTGGTTAGTGGGCATTACGATTCGATGTGCGGAAGCCCGACTGATGGGAAATGCGATGCCCCCGGAGCGAATGACGACGCTTCCGGTACGGCAGCAGTTTTAGAGATGGCGCGGGTGATGGCCAAATACAGGTTTGATGCGACCATTGTTTTCATGGCAGTTGCCGGAGAAGAGCAGAGTCTTCTGGGTTCGACTTACTTTGCGGAACGAGCAAAGCAGAACGGAGCAAATGTTGAAGCGATGTTTACCAACGACATCGTAGGAAACACGTTGGGAGGAAACGGCGTGCGCGACCGTCGCACGGTGCGTGTTTTTTCGGAAGGCGTACCGTCCAGTGAGACCCCGGCAGAAGCGAATGTTCGTCGCAGCGTCGGAGGAGAGAACGACTCCGCTTCGCGGCAGTTAGCTCGGTTTATTAAAGAGACCGGTGAACGCTACGTACCCCGCATGAAGGTGATGATGGTGTATCGCCGCGACCGCTACGGGCGCGGCGGCGATCACATTCCATTTCTTGAGCGAGGGTTTCCAGCCGTGCGTTTCACTGAGCCGAACGAAGACTATAGGCATCAGCATCAGAACTTGCGCACGGAGAATGGAATCAAGTTTGGTGACCTGCCCGAGTTTGTTGACTACCCCTACGTAGCCAACCTCGCGCGCGTGAATGCTGCCAACCTGGCAATGCTGGCGCTGGCCCCTGCAAGACCCAGGAACGTTGTTATCCTGACGGCCCGTTTGTCCAACGATACTGATCTAAAATGGGATGCGAACGTGGAACCGGATCTCGCGGGCTACGAAATTGTCTGGCGTGACACTACCGCGGCCGTGTGGACAAACTCCCGCTTGGTCGGCAACGTGACGAGCTACACGATGAAAGGTCTGTCCAAAGACAACGTCTTTTTTGGCGTGCGTTCGATTGACAAGCAGGGCAACCGAAGCCCGGTGAGTTTTCCCCGTCCGCTTGGCAGAACCGCGCCCGCTGGTCGCTCGGCGGGGCCTACACAGCCACGCCCTTAACAAACGTCTTGGTAAAGCAAGCCAGTTTCTTCAGCCGTCCACCTTCCCGGTGCGTCTAACCTGGTGCCAGGAAATTCGCTTTAATCTCGGCAAAACTGCGTCTCGTCAGGAATCGTTAAAGGGTGCCTATATGAGAATCTCCAGACATAGCTTCACTTCCACAGTCCAGATCGCTCGACGCGGCTTGGCCCTGGTGTCCATAGCCGCCGTAATTGCGACCACGCTTTGGCTTGATGTTGGT
>CAZVHN010000246.1:0-5884 GCA_964626895.1 uncultured Chloracidobacterium sp.
ATCCTGAGGCGCGACGCGCTGCCTGCCAAAATCATCAATCACGAGCGTGCCTCCATTGGATTTCATTTGGAAAGGCGCCTCATAGAACTTCGCTGATTCGCTCCAGGTGAGGTCCGCATTTTCAAGTGTCAACTCGCCCCCGACAATGACTAGCGGCCTATTGATCAGGGCCCAGCGTCGATCATACTCCCCTGCCGGTTCCTGTTCCGGCGCTTTGCGGTGGCAGTGTGAATCAAAGACGCGAATGATTTGCCCATCGATCTCAACCGCGTAGGGAACCCAGATGGCGCCGGGCAGGGCGCCGTTGATACGCTCCGCAACGGCTGTTTTCCCGGTACCGGGAAGCCCGGTCAAGAACAGGGACCTTCTCGAGTTGATGACGCAGCCAAGTGTCTGGAGCAAAGACTCCGGTAACACGAGATCGTGAAACGCGGCCAGGGCCGTTTCCATCGAGGCCGGATCGGAAGGGATGGATTGCAGTCGCATCATGTGAGTGTAATCCGTTAGAGAAACTGGCGCGGCGCCGACGTAGCCGCACACCGAGAGCAATCTGGTAAGGCGATCCCAGCCGTGATCGAGCATTGCGTAGCGCGTTGACCCTACGGTGGCCTGTACCTTAACCTCAATCAGCTTTTCACGATAGAGCTTTTGCAGTATGTCCTCAGTCAAGGAGCGTGGCAGGTGAAGTCGCTCCGCAATAGCCGCGGTCGTAGGCTCGGGCACCATGGCAACGTGTTTGAGCGCCAGGTCGCAGAGAAAACCCTCGGCCACTCCCGTATCCGACAGTTCCTCCGGTGCGGGTGGCCCCATGCTTTCAACTTCCGCCCGCGACAGTATGGTTGTTTGCGATATCATCGTCTTCTCTTTTCGTCCCGCAGATTCACTTGCCGCTCAGCGCGACATTTGCTTCCGCTGAAATGGCAGCCAGCGCGTTTCGGGCAGTCTCTGATTCCTGAGTCTTACCGATCCGCTGGTACAAGTCTGCGAGCCGTCTCAGGGCAATGGAAGAATGGGGATCAACGCGACGCGCGCCTTCGTAGTATTTGATCGCCTCTTCTTCACGGCCAAATCTTTCCAGCATCTTGGCAATATTCAGATTGCCGGTTAGTTCCCCGCCCGCCCGCGCAAAGTTTTTGTATGCTTCCTCAAACTTCCCTACGCGGCAGAGCGCCAGGCCCAGGTTATTAAGGATGCGTTCGTCGCGAGGAGCCAGTTTCACGGCTCTCTTCAGGCGATCAATCGCGGCGCGGTAATTTCCATTCTGATATAGAGAGAAGCCGAGGTTGTTCAAAGTCTGAGCATCTTCGGGCTCGGCCTTAACGGCGCGTTCGTAAGACTCTTTAGCCCTATCCTGCAGACCCTTCTGCGCGTATGCGACGCCCAAAAGATTGTGAGCTTCGCCGAGGCGAGGATCTAAAGAGGCAGCGGTAGACAACTCTGAAATCGCCTCATTGAGCCGGCCATCCTGCAGAAACGCACGGCCAGATTCGAGATGCTCTTTCGCCGAACCAGACGCGGAGACCTTCCGGGCATCAGGGTAGCGACTGTCGTCCACCCGCGCGACGCCAACGCTCTCAAACTTCGTAGCGTCACTCTCCGTCATACGCTGAACCCTATTGTCTTTGCCCTTAAACAGCTTCCCAAACGCCTTAAAGGGGGCCGCGAAGATGCGCGCGACTTTGTTGCCGCCCTTCTTTTTCGTCACTTCTCCATTCTCGTTCACGTCGCCGGCGAGAGAACCTGAGTCCTCGAGCACGTTGGCATCCGGGTCGCCGTCACGTTCGACGGTAGTAGCGCTCCACATCGCGGTCACAGCAACCGTCAATACGAATGCGATCAAGATGGCAATTATTCTTCGTTTTTTCATGGCCAACTCCTTTACATCTTGCTGAACGTATCTATTAGTTGGAGGGCTGCCGGGCCAAGAAGGGCTATAAACAAAGTTGGAAACAGAAAGCATGCCAGGGGAAAGAGCAACTTCACCGCAGCCTTCTGCGCCGCCTGCTCTGCCCGCTGACGTCGCTTGGTTCGCAGTGAGTCCGAGAACGCTCTGATTGCGCGAGTGATCGACGTACCAAACTTGTCTGTCTGGATTAGCATGGCCACGAGGCTGCGCAGATCGTCGACGCCGGTTCTTTCCGCTAAATTACGCAGCGCCTCTTCACGATCGCGCCCTACTCGCATCTCCAGGTTGGCCATCTCGAATTCCTCACTAATGTCGGGGTGCACATCCTTAAGCTCAGTGCTCACCCTCACCATCGCGGCGTTCAATCCCAAACCTGCTTCAATCGAAATAACCATTAGGTCCAGCGCATCTGCGAGTCCCCAACGCACGAGTTGTTGACGAGAGCGGATCATTCGTTTTAACGCATAGCGGGGCAGAAAGAAGCCAATGACGAAAGCAAACAGGATATAGAGAACAGCGCTATTGAGGGGCCGCGCCAGCAACGCGCAGCCAAGCGCTACCATGGCGGGCAAACTAGCAAGCGTGAAGAGCTGAATGGCGCGATACATGACTGGGGCGCCCGGGGATCTAAATCCCGCCTGCATTAACTGCTTTTGGAGTTTTTTCGCCTCGGCCGCAGACGGCGGCAGAAGCCGACTAAGAGGTGAAGCCAGACGCTGTGCCAGATCGGACGCCGAATGATCTTCATCGAGCGATATAGGGCCGCCGGCTGGGCTCGCCGTTCTTTCACCAAGCCTCTTTAAACGCTCAGTGGCAGCGCTCTGGGGTCGGTACATTAGCCAGTAAACGCCCAACAGCCCGAGCGAGATGCAAACAAAGGTTGAGATTGTGATGAATAGAAGCATGGCGTTAGTCACTAGTTAATTGTCAGTTGTCAGTTGTCAGTTGCAAACGCGTTGTTTTATTGGAAGTCGGCAACCACAGGCTACCAACCACTGACAACGGACCAATCAAATCCTTATATTCAAAATCTTCCGCACGATCAGCATGCCTGTTATTTGCAGGAACATTGCCGCGGCAATCAAGTAATGACCTCGCTGATCTTTCCAGAGGACGCTCATGTAGTCGGGATTCATTATGGTGATGACGATAGTGACGAATATTGGCAGGCCGCAGAGCAGCCAGGCCGACATTCGCGAGCTGGTAGTCAGCGTCTTCAAGTCGCCCATAATGCGAAAACGTTCACGAATAGTGTGGGCCACTTTTTCCAGAATCTCTGCGAGGTTTCCTCCCGTCTCACGCTGAATCATCACCGCAGTGACGCACATGCGCAGATCCAGTAGCGGAATACGCTGCGTAAGGTTTTCCATAGCAAGCTTAAGCGAGAGTCCGAGGTTCTGCTCTTCATAGGCCTTGCGAAACTCGCCCGCGATCGGTTCGGGCATCTCCGCCGAAACCATATGAAGCGCTTCCGAGAAAGCGTGGCCGGCCGAAAGCGCGCGGCTCATTAACTCAAGCGCATCGGGCAATAGCTCCAGAAATGCTTCAAAACGCTGTTTGCGTTTCCACCACACGTGAGCAAATGGCAGGGTCGCGGCTACAAGCCCCGCCCCAAGCATCAATAGAATGGATACGCTGATGACCGATACCGCCAGTGCCGCGAGCATCCCTGCCATGGCAGAGAACATCACCAAGCGTGATGGCGTGACATGCAGGTCAGCCTGATCCAGCATCTGTTTCAAGTGTAGGGCGGCTTGAAGGCGAACAAGAGAACGATTAATCCAGGGGATCTCGCTCATCAGCTCATTGCGCGCGAGGACAACTTCTATGTCTTCAGTATGTGCCGAATGCAGCAAGGCTTCTGAGAGCCGTTTTTGTAATCGGGTGCGTTTCGCGTCGGTCCCGAGCGTAGCGAAGAGATATGCGCCCAGGACAAGAAATAACCCGAATACAAAAACTAGAAAGGAGATAAGCATGTGATTTTATAGCTCCTCAAAGAAGACTCGGGGCAATTGCATCCCGCTGGCCTTGAGCCGTTCGGCAAAGCGCGGTCGAATACCAGTTGGTCGGAAGCGGCCGATGACCTGTCCCTGGGCGTCGACCCCGGTACGTTCGAACAGGAAGATTTCCTGCATGGTGATCGTTTCACCTTCCATTCCGGTAATTTCAGCGATTGACGTGAGGCGTCGCGTGCCATCTGAGAGGCGCGCCACTTGGACCACCAGGTCGAGCGCTGAGGCCATCTGCTGGCGCATTGCGCGATCGGAGAGACGCATGCCCGTCATCTGGATCATCGTTTCCAGACGTGAGAGCGCGTCGCGTGGGGTGTTTGCGTGAATTGTAGTTAAACTTCCGTCGTGACCTGTATTCATCGCCTGCAACATGTCGATCGCCTCGCCGCCGCGCACCTCACCAATTACGATGCGGTCAGGACGCATACGCAGCGCATTCCGAACGAGGTCTCGCTGAGTGACCTCACCGCGCCCCTCGATATTTGGCGGCCTGGTTTCCAGGCGCACCACATGGGGCTGCTGCAGCTGCAACTCGGCGGAGTCCTCAATAGTGACGATGCGCTCATCTTCCGGAATGTAGGCCGAGAGCGCGTTAAGCAACGTGGTCTTACCGGCGCCTGTACCTCCAGAAATCAGAACGTTGAGCCGCGCGGTAACGCACATCTGGAGCATGTCCGCAATGTCCCTGGTGAGCGCCTTGTTCTCGATAAGCATATTCATCCGCAGTGGCTCAGCACCAAAGCGACGAATTGAGAGCACCGGTCCATCGATAGAGAGCGGCGGAATAATGGCATTGACGCGCGAGCCATCACGGAGTCGGGCATCAACCATCGGCGACGATTCATCAATGCGACGGCCGACCGAGGAAACAATGCGTTCGATCACTCGCATCAAATGCTCATTGTCCTTAAAAGCGACGTTGGTGACTTCGAGTTTTCCTCGTCGCTCGACGTAGATCCTGCTATAGGAGTTCACGAGGATGTCCGAGATGGTGGGGTCTGCCAACAACGGCTCCAGAGGGCCCAGGCCAAAGAGCTCGTGCTGGACATCATTGACCAGACGATCCCGCTCCGCAGAAGACAAAGGCATCGCTTCCTGGGCCAAAACGGTTTCGGCCAGTCGCGAAACTTCGGCATGCACCTGGTCGGGCGTTAGCGTTCCCAGCTTGGTCAGATCCATGCGGTTGATGAGGGTGCGATGGAGCCGCGACTTCATCTCCTGAAATGAATGCTGACCGTTATTGTCTGTCCCGATTCCGCTGCCGGGAGTCGGGCCACCAACAGTCTCTTTGATCAATCTCTCTCGCAGTGCCATATGAGTTTTAACCCGCCCGGTATTCTCGTATTAGAACTTCTCCAGAGAAGCTTGCAGTTTGAATTGATTCTGGGCCGCCTCCCGCTTGAATACTGAATCCCACAATGTCCGCCTCGGTTGTACGTCCTCCTGGATGCGCACGGAGCCGCTAGCTATAGTTCTCGCTATTCGTTTGATTTCCAGCGCAATCTTGGAACTCGGGTCAGACTGGACCAGCGGTTGTCCCAAATTTATTGAGGTGACCGCTGTTTGGTAATCACTGGGCACATACCCTATGACAGGCTCGCCGAGAAACTTTTCAACCTGGCGCAGGTCGAGATCGATCAGCTTGCTCCAGCGATTAACAACTATGCGAACCTTCTGGCGGGGATAGCCAAGCCTATCGAAGATCTCGAGTGCGCGTTGCGTGCTGCGGATGGCAGGGATATCCAGAGTGAGAACCAGTAGGATCTCGTCGGATTGGTCGAGCGCAGCCAGGGTTATGGAATCAAAGGTATGCTGAGGATCCAAAACGACATAGTCGTACGATTCGCGCAGTCTTTGCAGTACCTCGAAAACATGTTCCGGCTCGATTTCGTCGGCCGAGTCGGCCTCCTTCGGAGCGGCCAGCAGGGAAAGATTGGTGGAATAAGGCGTCACGAAACTGGTGATC
>CAZVHN010000247.1:0-7293 GCA_964626895.1 uncultured Chloracidobacterium sp.
TAATAAGAATCGCTCTACTATAGCTTTCGAGCAATTTACTAACCTCTTCCAGCTGGGACATCAAATGGCTATTTTCCCCATAGCCAAGGTCCTCCGCTAGAATGAGGTAGTAACGACATTCTTCAAGCGACCCTTGCGAAATGTTCATAAAGCGTGCCTTATCGCTTTTAGATCGTTTCTTGAATCCCTCGGCGATATTTGCAGGAGTTGAAACTGCAGCGCGCCTGAACTGTGAGGTTAAGCTGTAGATCTCTTCCTTAGGAAAACGTCTTGTATACCGATAAACCGCTAGTACGCACTGGTGAGCTTTCTGCCAGACAATCAAGTCGCGAAAGCTGCGTGCTGGAATATTTTTCATGGGTGAGGTCTCCTTTGCAAAGTCGCGTGTTCAATCATTGGAATTCTTACTTCTGACTCCTGACTCCCGACTCCCGACTCCTGACTCCTGGCTCCTGGCTCCTGACTCCTGGCTTCTGACTCCCGACTCCTGACTTCTGACTCCCGACTCCTGCCTTCGCGCCTTTCGCTAGGCAACTCAATAGCAATCGTCGTTCCCTGGCCCTCCCGGCTGCGAACATTAATTGTACCACCATGCTCGCGAATGATTTGATAAACAATTGAGAGTCCTAAACCCGTGCCGCCGGTAGTGGAAGAGAAAGGCTCAAACAGATGCTCGACCTGCGCCGGCGACATTCCACGACCGGTATCGGAAAACGTGATGCGCAGCCTGTTTTTGGAGTTCCGGGACACCTGCGTTCGCAGGATCCCGCCCTCGGGCATTGACTGCAGCGCGTTACGGGCGAGGTTCCAGAAGACCTGCTGCAATTGCTCTGCATCGGCATCAGCCATCAAGGGGCCATCAATCACTTCCTCTTCCACTGACTGGCGTTCGTTTATCTCGGGACTATACCGAAGCAGAGTGAAGGTTTGGTGTAAGAGCTCACCCATATCAACCTTGGCATGACTGGCCGAACGCGGCCGGGCATAGTTTAGAAAGTCGGTAATGATTCTATTCAATCGATCCGATTCCCGAAGAATGATTTCCATCAACTCCGCCTGCGAGGGTTCGCCCTGCATCTCGTGGCGAAGCATTTGGATGGATCCGCGCATGGCCGCCAGCGGGTTCCTGATTTCGTGGGCGATTGACGCGGCCATGCGTCCGATCGCGGCCAGTTGATCTTGCCGCCTCGATGTTTCCTCGAGGGCGCGAATATGGGTGAGGTCCTGGAAGGTAATGACCAACCCGGTCGTCTCGCCGGACTCTGAAGACAATGGTGAAATACTGAAACCGAGTCGGAGCCGCATTCCTTCGGCCGTCAGGCAATCAGCTTCAAAGCGTGGGCTGGTAGCACGCACGTCCGAGGCGTGGATTGAATTAGTAATGTGATCGGTCAGCTCGCCAAAGAAAACCGATGCCCCCTGGCCGCGAACATCTTTTTCGTCGTAACCCGTGATTTCCTCAGCCGCGGCATTGAATGTGAAAATGCGTCCATCGAGGTCCGTGGTGACTACGCCCGACCTGATCGACTCGACGATCCTTTCGTGAAGGGCGCGAAGATTTGCGAGAGACTTTGTGGCAGCTCTCAAACGCACGTCGGAGCCCGATTGTTGTTCCGCCAGACGCGCCGAGAGCAAGCCGACCACGAAGAAAGCTATATTGAAGAGGCCGACGGATTGGACGGCTCGCGATAGCGAGCCGTCGATCGCGTACTGCGTGGGCTGATCCCCTATTCCGGTCAAGGCTGCCAGCGCGCAGCCGGTGAATGCGACGGCACAGCCGACCGAGGTGATTAGCGCGCCGCGCCGCCCCAGAAACAAACTGGAAGTGGAAATGATGACGATATAGAGTGCGGTATATGGTGAGTGAATAACGTCTGAAGTCCAAACGAGCCAGGTGACCAGCAAGATGTCAACGGCAAACTGGAGTCGAGCCTGAAACAGTAGCGTCTTTGTAAAGCGGTGGGCCAGCGAATAGACGAGCGTGAGGAAGACAACAGCCAGGAGCACCGCAAGTGTCTGGCTCGAAGACTTTGGATCAGCGCTGTTTCGAGTCCAGATCGTGCTGACGAGCAGCAAGGTCAATACGGCTCCGAGTCTGCCCAGAATCAGTCCCCAGAGCCTTCGCCCAAGCGGGGAGCTTTGTTCGAGTCTCTCTGCGGACGCCGTCATACGAATTCAAGCCTATCACAGAGCGCGGGGCTTGAGTCGCCGAGTTTTTACAATGTCTGAAACAAAACACCTGGACGGCAATCAAAATCCCGCACGAGACACGGACGCGTCAGACGGTCAAAACACCGATTTACAAGAAGGCCTCGACTACTACCTTGAGAATGGTTTAATGGTTTTTACGGCTGCGTTTCTCGGCAGGCGCGGTTACTGTTGCGAGCGAGGCTGCCGGCATTGTCCCTACGGATATTCTGACATTCAGAATCAAGAGGAATAGCCGCGGCGTCCCCTAGCCTTCTGCTGCCAGTTGATCGAGCGGCGCCCCAAACAATCGGTAGACGGCCCACTCTTCCATGGGAATCGCTCCGAGCTTCCGATAGAAACGAATCGCGGTCTCGTTCCAGTTCAGCACGGCCCACTCTATTCGCCAGCAGCCTTTTCCTTTGGCCAACCTGGCAAGGTAACGTAGCAGTTGCCTCCCTATGCCCAGACCCCGCGCCTCTGGCTTAACGAATAGATCTTCGAGATAAAGTCCGGGCAAGCCGGCAAACGTGGAATAGGTAAAGTAGAAAACCGCAAAGCCCACCGGCTTATCCCCATCGAACGCAAAGATGACTGATGCGGCTGGCTCGGCGCCGAAGAGCGTTTCGCGAATACGTGCTTCCGTTGCTTCGACTCGGTCGAGGTGTCTCTCGTAAGCCGCCAGCTCGCGAATGAACTCAAGAATCAACGGTACGTCGCGCTCGCTTGCCGTTACGATTCGTAGGGCTACAGCTGAAGCCATTGGTTCGCCACTCCTTTCATTTCCTGTAGCATGTTAAGCGGTCGCTTCAAGACAACAACGTAGGTCTGCCGGACATTCCTACGGCCCCATTTGGCCGCCTTGTTCTCACGGCAAGCCAAAACGCCTGTAAGCCGAAATATACATCAGCTTACAGGCGTCGGAAACTACGGTTGTCCCGAAGGCAACTCCCCCGATTGACAAATCAAGTTCTCGGAACCGGAGATTACAAATCCCTTTGGGGGACTAGTGTCCCTGCGAGAGTTTGCCGATCAGTGTGAACAGCGGCATGTACATTGCGATGACGATTGAACCAATGCTGACGCCCAGGAAACCGATCAAGAGTGGCTCCATCATCGTCAGCAGGTTGGCGATTGCCGCATCAACTTCCTGCTCATAGAAATCAGCAATCTTCCCAAGCATCGCGTCGAGTGCGCCGGTCTGTTCGCCGATACCTATCATCTGCGCCACCATGTGTGGGAAGACAGCGGTCGCTTTCAGTGGTTCGACGAAGCTTTCGCCGCGCTCGACTCCGGCACGCACTTTCATGATCGCTTCTTCGATAATTACGTTACCCGCAGTTTTGGCCGTGATGTCGAGTGACTGCAGAATTGGCACACCTGAAGAGAGCAGAGTGGACAGGGTGCGCGAGAACCTGGCGACTGCTACCTTGCGCAGTATGTCTCCCAGGATCGGAATCTTCAGTAATATCCGGTCAATGTTTTTTCTGCCCCCGGGGGTCTTATAGTAGAACTTTATTGCCACAACGATGCCGATCGCCGTAATCAGGACCACCAGGCCGCCCCATCCTGCCACGAAGTCGCTTATACCCACTACGATTCGTGTGGGCAGGGGCAATTGCTCGCCGGGACCAAGCAGGCCAAGAAATATCTGTTGGAATTGCGGGATCACGACGACCATGATCACGGCGATCGCCGCGACTGCCATCAGTACGACCGCAGCCGGATAGATCATCGCGGAAATAACATCGCGCTTCAGTTTGACGAGCTTTTCAATGAAGGTTGAAAGCCGCTGCAGGATCAAATCAAGAATACCGCCCGCTTCTCCGGCTTCCACCATGTTCGAATAGAGCTGGTCGAAAACTTTCGGATGCCGGGCCATCGCGCCCGCAAGAGTTGAGCCCTCCTCAACGTCCTGGCGCACTTGCAGCAGGGTCTGCTGGAAGTATTTATTTTCTTGCTGCTGGGCGAGGATCTCCAGACATTGGACCAGGGGCAGACCAGCATCAATCATCACCGAGAACTGACGAGTGAAGATCGACAATGCCTTGGACTTGACCTTCTTACGGCTGCCCAGTTTGGGGATGCCGATCTCGCGTCCCTTTTCCTTAACGGAGGTTAACGTGACCTGTTCCTTGCGAAGAATCTGTCGCAAGGCGTCGCGATTGTCGGCAACGCGTTCGCCGACAACTGTTTCATTAAGTCTGTTGCGGCCTTTAAAAACGTATGTGGGCATTGGCTACAGCTCCGTTCCGGTGAAGTCTAAATCTATCTGCTGGTAATGGTGGGGCGTGAGCCGACCGGTCGACCCTGGGCATAGGGGCTTGGGTGGTTGCCGTTGCCGGGGCCAGTATTCAACCCTGCGCCGCGCTCCATCAGTTCTTTCAACTCATCGACATTTGATGAACGCTGCAAAGCGGTTTCGGAGCTGATGATTCTCTTGTGATAGAGAGTGGCCAAAGCCTGATTGAAGGTCTGCATCCCATACTTGTCTTGACCAGTCTGCATCATCGAATAGATCTGGTGAACCTTGTCTTCGCGGATTAGGTTTCTGATGGCGGCGTTGGGGACGAGGACCTCCAGGGCCATCACGCGTCCTTTTCCTTCAGCCCGCGGGAGCAGTGCTTGACACATGATTCCTTCGAGTACGAGGGAAAGTTGCGCTCGGATCTGGGCCTGCTGGTCGGAAGGGAACACGTCGATGATACGGTTGATGGTTGAGGCGGCCGAGTTCGTGTGCAAGGTGGCGAAAGTAAGGTGGCCCGTTTCGGCAATGCGCAACGCTGATTCAATTGTCTCCAGGTCGCGCATTTCGCCGACGAGTACCACGTCGGGGTCCTGGCGCAGCGCAGTCCGCAACGCTTCCGCAAACCCGTGAGTGTCAGCGTTGACTTCTCTTTGATTGACAACGCAGTTCTTGTGATTGTGTAAGAACTCGATCGGGTCTTCGATGGTCAGGATGTGTTCCCGGCGATCTCTGTTTATCTTGTCAACCATCGAGGCCAGCGTGGTCGATTTGCCCGAGCCTGTGGGGCCCGTAACCAGAATCAATCCGCGCGGCTTATCGCACATCTGTTTGACGACCGGGGGCAGCCCCAGTTCTTCAAAGGCCTTGATCTCGTACGGGATCGCACGAAATACAGCTCCGACTGCGCCTCGCTGGTTGAAGAGGTTGGCGCGAAAGCGAGAGAGGCCCTTGACGCCAAAAGAAAAGTCGAGTTCCAGGTTCTCTTCAAACCGGTGCTTTTGAGCGTCAGTCAGGACTGAGTAAGCCAATTGTTTAGTGTCCGCCGAGGTGAGCGTTCGGTAACCCTCGAGCGGACTCAGATGGCCATCGACACGAACCTGAGGGGCCGACCCTGTCGTGATGTGAAGGTCAGAGCCGTGAAGCTCGGCCAGCTTCCTCAGCAGTTCGGACAGAGAGATTTGCGGAATGCTCTCATTCATTGGCATCGAGTTGTTCTCCTCGGGGTAATGGGGTTAACACTTTACTCATCAATATTCCGCGCCGGTCTATCGCTGAGACGCCTGTGAGTTGGAGTTCGACGCCGCGTGGAGAGACCCGATAAACTTTTCGGCGTCGGCGGCCATGCGGTCAGAAAACTGCCGCGGTGTGTTGGTGGTAAGGCTATAGATTCGCCCATTGAGCTCGGTGAAATAGAAATTCCAGGATGTTTCGGGCGAGCGAGCGTCGCCTGGAGTTTGCGCGATAACGACGAAGACGCGGTAGCCAGCCGTATCGCGCTGGTAGTCGTTAATTACCCACCCCCCGGCGGTAATCATCTTGTCGATCACTATGCGCCTGAGGTCTGCAACGGCAGTTCCCGCTAGCATTCTTCGTTCTTCACGCTGGGTGATGTAGCCGGGAGTTGGTCTGCTTTGCGCCACCACGTCGAGCGCAGCCTGGCCAGGAACACTCCCGCTCACCGTGCCGGTGCGAAATCTCATCTCCGAACTGTTTCTCGTGGGTTCGCTGTTCCAACCGATTGGCAGGTTTGTCGTCAGTGTTGTAGACGGGGCACCAGTAGCTTTAGGCTGCGGGAGCTTTGGCGCGAGAAGAGCTCTGCGGTGAGCCAAGGCTGCGGCCCGCCTTCTTCTCAAGCGGGCGCGATAGCGACGCCACCAGGCCCGAGAATGACGCCGATAATGGTTTCTGTGTCGGCCTTGAGAAACTGAACTTTGCCTAATCCCGTGTGCTGTCGACTGGTCAAACGGAAGCATCGACAGGACCGTAACCAGCATTAACAGAGATAGTGTAATTGTACGCAACATCGTATTTATCCTTTGCTAAGCCACCGTTTCGCGAACAACTTCTTCGAGGGTCGTCAATCCATCGCGAATCTTTTGCAGGCCGGATTCGCGCAGGGTAATCATCCCATCCTCGATAGCCTTCTTTCTCAGCTCGAGAGCCGACGCGCCGATTAAAATCAGCTCGCGGATCTCATCGTTGACCTCCATCACTTCGTAAAGTCCGATCCTTCCCTTGTACCCTGTGTTGTTGCACGTCGAGCAACCCGTGCCCTTATACGTCTTGAGCTTCTTCGCCTCGTCTGCCGAGAGACCGACTTCCATCAGTGCCTCGGGGGGCAAGTTGTGCTCGGTCCTGCAGTCCTTGCAGACTCGTCGAATCAAGCGCTGGGCCTGAATCAAGTTGACGCTCGTAGCAACGAGAAAGGGTTCTATACCCATGTTCATCAGGCGTGAGATGGTTGAGGGAGCGTCGTTGGTGTGAAGAGTGGAGAGAACCAAGTGACCGGTCAATGCGGCCTTGATGGCGATTTCCGCTGTTTCGAAATCGCGGATTTCACCCACCAGGACAATATTGGGATCCTGCCGGAGGAAGGCCCTCAATGCTGCGGCAAAGTTTAGACCGATCTGCTCTTTCATCTGGACCTGATTGATGCCCATGAGGTTGAACTCAACCGGGTCCTCGGCCGTCATGATGTTCGTTTGGACCGTATTCAACGACTGCAGCGCAGAATAGAGAGTGTTGGTTTTACCACTTCCCGTTGGGCCGGTTACCAGAACCATTCCATAGGGTTTGGTAATGTTTCGCTGGAACTTGACGAGCGACTCAGGCTCGAAACCGAGCTTGGTCATGTCGAG
>CAZVHN010000248.1:0-2279 GCA_964626895.1 uncultured Chloracidobacterium sp.
GGCCGAGTCATAAGATGCTCATGCCCGGGATGCTTACAGCAAAGCAGCTGGAGGCGTTGAGAAAAGCGAAGGCTAAAGGGTTTGATCATCTGTTCCTGTCGGGGATGATTCAGCATCACAATGGCGCCTTGGTTATGGTGAAGGAATTATTTGACACTGCCGGCGCCGGTCAGGACGCTGAACTTTTCAATTTCGCGACAGACGTCGATAGCGGTCAGCGCGCTGAGGTCAGAGTGATGCAAAACATGCTGGGAGATAAACCTTAAGACCGGCTTCCGCGTAACAACATCACTCTGTGAAGCAAACCGACAACCTCTTGGTTTCTTAGCAAGATTTTTCTGAACGGTTTCCGTCCCGTAGGGACCTAATGTTCCGTCCCGCAGGGACCTAATGTTCCGTCCCGTAGGGACCTAATGTTTATAGAACGCGAGGCCCCCAAAGGGTCCTCTTCGCTCCAGCGGAGCGAAATGTACGCAGGTTTGCGTAACATAGCCGGGACATCGCGCTCCGCTGGAGCGCAGATCCTGGATGAATAGCTGGATCTATAAACATTTGGCTCCGCTGGAGCCAGGGAGCCGTTTTGTTGCGGCTTTGCCGTGCTAAGAAAACAGAGAAGACAAAACCTTAAAGGATAAATCGATGATGCGCCTGCACGAAATCATTTTCCGTTTATCAATAGCTTTCGTTGTTCTGTGCTCTTGTTTTGCCGTCGCGACCCTTGCGCAAACGCCATCCCCATCGCCGCCGCAAGAGGCTGCTAAGACAGACACAAAACCCTCTCAGCCAGAAAATCCGTTTGCTCCTGAGAAGGCGGATCCGCTACCAGCGGGAATGACGGGTTCTGATGTCAATGACCCACGCGCCAAACTGACGCCTGGCATTTACGACGCGGGCGAAGCAGCGATAGGCATCAAGCATGTCTTGTTGATTAAAAAGCCCGATGCGTTTCAACTCGCCGCTAACGATCCTGACGATCCAAATGTCCAGAAAACCCTTGGTCTACTCGGCGTCGACACATCAAAGCTTCAGAAGTCGGCACAGTTGCCAACGGCGCAACTCGCCTTTGCAAACTCTGATTTGGCATTTCAAGGCAATCGCCTGTTTATGGGGAACTTTTATGGCCTGAATATCTACGACATCTCGACCCCGGCGAAAACCCGCTTGCTAACTTCGATGATTTGTCCGGGTGGGCAGAACGACGTTTCGGTCTACAAAAACCTGCTCTTCATGTCGGTAGAAATGCCGAACGGCCGGCTCGATTGCGGTACACAAGGATTTCCGCCGCCGCCTCCCCAGCCATCTCCCCAGCCATCTCCATTGCCCGCTGGACAAGAGAAGAATCCGCCTCCGCCGCCTGCGCAAAAAGATCGTTTCCGCGGCGTGAGAATCTTTGACATCACCGACATCAGAGAGCCGAAGCAAGTGGCAGCGGTGCAAACTTGCCGCGGCTCTCACACGCACACGCTGGTGGTCGATCCAAGTGACAAGAACAATGTCTACATCTACGTCTCGGGAACTTCTTTCGTCCGCCAAAGCGAAGAGCTGGCCGGGTGCTCGGGCGAGAAGCCGGATAAGGATTCAAATACGGCATTGTTTAGGATTGAAGTAATTAGGGTACCGCTGGCGAAGCCGCAGGATGCAGCAGTCGTCTCTAGTCCTCGCCTGTTTATGGATTCACGGACCGGCGTTCTCAACGCGCTGAGTAGCGGCGGCACCCACGGCAAAGAGCCAGAACCGAAGGACAGCGATCAATGCCACGACATCACGGTGTACTCACAACTTGGGCTCGCGGCCGGAGCCTGCTCCGGAAACGGAATTCTCCTCGATATCAAAGATCCAGTGAATCCAAAGCGCATCGATGCGGTCAACGATCCAAACTACGCGTATTGGCACTCGGCCGCGTTTTCGAATGATGGGAAGAAAGTTGTGTTCACCGATGAGTGGGGCGGTGGACTAGGCGCGCGCTGCCGCGCGACCGATCCGAACAAGTGGGGTGCTAATTCGATTTTCCATTTGCAGGATAACAAGCTGAAGTTTGCGAGCTACTACAAGATGCCCGCTGCCCAGGGCGACACCGAGAACTGTGTAGCGCACAATGGTTCGCTCATTCCTGTTCCGGGGCGAGACATCAAAGTGCAAGCGTGGTATCAGGGCGGCATCTCCCTCATGGATTTCACTGACGCGGAGCATCCGATTGAAATTGGATACTTCGATCGTGGACCGTTTGATCCAAAAATGCTTGTGCTTGGCGGTCCATGGTCTGCGTACTGGTACAATGG
>CAZVHN010000249.1:0-8179 GCA_964626895.1 uncultured Chloracidobacterium sp.
AAGCCGGTCTTTTGTCCAACGATTGGCGAGAGGCTTAAACTACAGATTTTACGCAATGGCAGGTGCTGTCTTGCTACACTACTCCAACATGGCAGTATCTGAGCTGATGCTCTATCTTGGTCAGCATGTAAGTCAGAAGCCGAGATAGAACGCATTTGGGCTCGGAAACGATGGGCCGCTCATGATGAGATTGACCACCTCGTTTACAAACTCCACGAACTGACCGACGATGAAATCGCCATCGTCGAAGAAGCCACACAGAGAGCGAATAACATGAGCGACGAAGTTCTTAGAATCTACTTGGATGTGTGCAGCTTGCAACGCCCTTTTGATGACCAGCGCCAGGCACGGATACGTCTTGAGGCCGAAGCGATAAAGCTCATTATCGCGCGCGTCGAGAATGGTAAACTTGAATGGCTCACTAGCGAAGTCGTCGACTATGAAGTGGCGCAAAACCCTGACGCCGAACGCGCGCTTAAGGCAAAGCTACTCGCCGCCTATGCTGGAACCAGGGTTTTGGTGGGCGCAAACGAAACCGCACGAGCAAATCAACTCGAACAACTTGGCTTCACGGGTGTCGATGCTTTGCATTTGGCGTGTGCCGAAAGTGGAGCTGCGGACGTATTTCTAACCACAGATGATAAACTGCTGAAGCGCGCCGCTCGGGTGGCAACGAGGCTCGATGTTCGGGTGGCCAATCCGTTACAATGGGCGCTGGAGATGATCGTATGAGCACACAGGAGTTTTCCCAGGAAAAGATTCGCGCCATCGGACTGGAAGCCCTGGCGCGCGAACTCGGCGCGACGGGCTTGATCCGTTTCCTACAGATTTATGAGCAGGGCAGCGGTGATTACACGAGTGAGCGCTTCAACATCCTACCGACGCAAACCGCCGCTCAGATAGCTGAAAAGCTACGCGAGGACCATGATGAGCGAAGCTAACCCCGGCACAAATGCTGGTTAAGCTGAGTGAAACAGCATGACCACGATCGAAGTCAAGATTCCTGAACCGGCGCTCAAACAGGCCAAGGAATTGGCTGAGCGCGAACAGATTTCGCTTGAGCAACTCATTAGCCTGGCAGTGACTCAGGCCATAGGGATCTGGAGTAATCAGAGCTATCTCGAACTGCGAGCCCAGCGTGGTAGCCGGGAAGATTTTCTCAAAGCGCTTGAGCAAGTGCCGGACGTCGAACCGCCAGAGTATGACCGCCTGCCAGAAGGATACCGGCCGAAGCCGGCTTGACTCTCTTGATCGGGAACTTGATCGATAAGCAGCCGTAAGACCATGAAAAATCTAGAGGCCCAAGTGCCGGAAATGCTCCTGACCGAAGTCATTGAACTGGCCGCGCAGCAACACACCAGCGTGGATCAGATCGTGTCGCTGGCGCTGACTGCGCAGGTCTCTGCCTGGCGCACGCGCGAAAGCATTGCTTCGCGGGCCCGGCGTGTAGACTGGCAGAAAGTCGACGAAGTACTCGCCCGCGTGCCCGATGTGCCGCCTCAGCCCGGTGACGAACTGTGAGTTATGACAACCATGACACAGGCAGTAGTAGGGGTATATTTGCCGGCTGCACGGATACTTTCCTTTGGCAGGATTGTGGCAGGAATAAACAGAGAGTGCCTGTAGGCCGACGTATCTGAATGTCAGCAGATGGGAAAAGGCCTGATTTTGCTTATGGCTGCATCCCGATGCAAAATCAATTAATTAGGTTTACGCAGCCCACTTGAGTGGGGCGCGTGAGGTTCCGAGTTCGAATCTCGGCGTCCTGACCATTTTTATCAACCATTTGCGGCTGCCAAGCCTCTGCAAGATAGGTTACCCGGATTTGCTGGCACATCACCAAATCGAATAGGAAATCGCACTGTGGCTTTCAAGGTTCAAACTGAAGCGCCTCCACTCGGTGAAGATGCGACCGGCGCTCTGCGCGTCGGCAATTCGCGTGTTCTGCTGGAACTAGTCGTTCGCGCGTTCCAAGACGGCGCAACGCCCGAGACAATCGTGCAGCGATATTCCACGCTGGCGCTCCCCGACGTGTACGCCGTCCTTGCCTACTATTTACGCCATCCGAACGAAGTCAATGAGTACTTAGCCAGCCGCGAGCAGAAGGCCGAAGAAGTTCAGCAACGAATTGAGAGTCAGCAGGGCGACCTAAGCGAAATCCGCGCTCGCCTGCTCACCCAGCGACGGGCGTGAGGGCAAGAAGTGTTGCGGCTGCTGGCCGATGAGAACTTCAACGGGGACATCGTGCGCGCATTGCTGTTGCGCCAACCCGACCTCGACATTGTTCGCGTTCAAGACGTTGGCCTTGCCGGCGTAGGTGACCCCGACATCCTGGCTTGGGCTGCCGAGAACGATCGCATTATTCTCACTCACGACCGCGCGACCTTCCCGATTATGCATATGAACGCGTGGCCGTCGCCGAAAGCATGCCAGGCGTTTTCATCTTGAATGACCGGTTTCCAGTGGGGCACGCAATCCGGGAAATACTGCTAATGGTTGCGTGCAGCGAACAATCGGAATGGAGCGACCGCGTGGTCCACCTGCCTTTGTAAAAGGCTTGACGATAAGATTGCGAGCTAATTTCATCGGAGATCACAGCACACCGCAAGGAAAAGGCCTGAATGCCGCTCAGACGTCATTCTCAATTTGTGGCAGGATTGTGGCAGGAATAAATAGAAACTGACTGTAACTCCATTGGAGCAGAGGTCAACAGATGTAAAAAGCCTTGATTTTGCTCGTGGCTGCATCTCGATGCAAAATCAATTAGTTAAGTTTACGCAGGCCCCTTGATTGGGGTGCGTGAGGTCACTGGTTCGAATCCAGTCGTCCCGACCATTTTAATCAACCATTCGGCCGCCAGCTTTGCCAGCCGTTTTTATTTTGTCCCAGATTTATGGCAGATGCCCCTCGCGCAGAGCAATACGACGCCGTCACGTCTTAGATTTCGCGAGGAGTAGAAGTCAATGCACATCGCCTTGAATACGAAAGACTCAAAGTGGGCACTGGTTCTTAGCCTCTTGATCCTCGTCGTATCTACTGGATGCGAAAGGAACTTGCGCATCAAGATTGATGGGACGAATCCCGCGACACTTACATTGTCGGGTAGCGGTAACTTGGTTTCTCTGTATCTAGCAGAAGTTCATGATAACAAGCCGCTAGCTCTCGAAGATCCAGAGATATGGAGAGTCCGCCCTAATGGCAACGATAAGATTTCCGAGTTGCCGAGTATTACATTATGGAGCCGTCCCGAATGGCTTCATCCAAGTCACTCCTGCATCAGGCGCACCTCCGCCTCTGATCGAAGGCAAGGTATACGCGTTTGGCGGCCCCGCCTATAACTCCAACGGCGGATCTATCTGGTTCACCATTCAAGGTGGTAAATCGGTGGAAGTACGAACACCTGATGGTGCTCCTTAGGGCGGCAAAAGAAGCGGCAAAAAAGGGCAACGCAGGGGCGCCGTAGGGTCTATGCTATTATCCCCCGGAATAAATATCTCCAACTGCGCAGTTCGAGACTCGCCAGAGTGCGTTTACTTTCTAAGCATAAGGTCCTTGGATCTTTCAGACGGATCGCCATCCTTCTACTGGTCGTCTGGACCGTCGTCTCCCTCGTCACCATACTAATCGAACTCGTTCCCGGCGATCCCGCCGTGGCGGTGCTGGGCGAACAGGCCACCCCGGAACAGTTCGAACAGTTTCGTCAAAGGCACCGTCTTGACCGGCCACCGTTTTTCTTCTCTTTCCCGCGCGATTCCGAAGGCGGCAGGCAATTCCAGTGGCACGGCATCGACAATCGATACACCGACTACTGGAGGGGGTTAGTGCAAATAAATTGGCGGGCAATTACCCGCTTAGAATGGCGCTCAATGGTACGCGTAGACATGGGCTTGTCATTCCGGACTGGGAGACCGGTCGTGGAACTAATACTCGAGCGTTATCCTGCCACTATTGAACTCGCAGTTGTCGCGCTTCTGATTGCCGTCAGCATCGCGATTCCGCTCGGAGTCCTGGCTGGGAAAAACAAAGGCACATGGATCGATAACGCTGCGTCGGTGATCGCTTTGATTGGTATCAGCCTGCCCAGCTTCGTCATTGGACCGATGCTGGTTTATGTCTTTGCCGTGAAGCTCGGCTGGCTGGCGCCCTCCGGCCGTTTCGATTGGGCCGATATTATTCTGCCGGCGTTCACTCTCGGCGCAGCCCTTTCAGCCATCTTGACGCGCATGGTCCGTTCTTCCGTAATTGAAGAACTCGGCGAGGACTACGTCCGCACGGCCCGGGCAAAGGGCTTGAGCGAGACGCAGGTTGTTTACAAGCACGTGCTTAAAAATGGCCTGATTCCTGTGGTCACGATTCTTGGACTACAGCTTGGGATTCTGCTTGCCGGCGCGATCATCACGGAAAAAATCTTTGGTTGGCCTGGACTCGGTTTGCTGCTCGTAGAAGACGGCATCGGCAAACGCGACTACCGCGTGGTCCAGGGGTGTGTGCTGGTGATTAGCCTCACCTACATTGTCGCAAATTCGCTAACGGATATGATTTATCGTTGGTTGGATCCGCGGATTAGAGTCTCGTGATCCTATGAACCGACTAGCTATAATTGGCTTAATCATCATTGCGATTCTGATCATCACAGCGATCTTCGCTCCATGGATAGCGACGCACGATGTGGGGGCGACGAATCTTTCCATTCGTTATCTCCCTCCTTCGGCGGATCATCTATTTGGCACCGACGCCACCGGACGCGACATATTTTCCCGCGTCGTCTTTGGCGCGCGGATCTCGCTCCAGGTCGGCTTGATCGTAGTTTCCGTCTCCGCTTTCGTAGGCACGCTGCTGGGCGCCTTCGCCGGTTACTACGGCGGCTGGATCGACCGGATTATTTCGGGTTACGTATTCAATGTGTTTCTGGCCTTCCCGGGGCTCTTGCTGGCAATCGCCATGGTGGCGTTTCTCGGGGCGGGATTGAATAAGCTCATCCTCGCACTCTGCATCATCGGCTGGGTCGGTTATGCGCGTTTGATTCGCGGGCAGGTTTTGAAGGTGCGAGAATATGACTTTGTGCAGGCGGCGCGGGCTCTCGGCGCCGGCGATGCCCGCATACTGTTGGTCCACATTCTGCCAAACGCAATTCAACCTCTGATCGTACAGGCTAGCCTGGGCATGGCCGGCGCAGTCCTGGCTGAAGCGTCACTCTCTTTCCTGGGACTCGGGGTCCCTCCTCCGGCGCCTTCGTGGGGAGTGATGATTGAAGAAGCGCGCGATCTATCTACTCTTCAGGCAGCGCCTCACGCCCTGATCTTTCCCGGACTCGTAATCGCGCTGACCGTTTTAGCCTTTAACTTCGTCGGCGACGGTCTGCGCGAATATCTCGACCCACGCCAGCGGGCGCGCTGATCGCCCAGCGTTAGGAAGTGATTAATCGCTGATGTCCTTTCTGAGGCAATGCAACTAAGCGCCCCACCGAACTCCGAGCGTGACTCAGCACCTGCTTCGAACGCTCCAATTGCCGCGGGCAGCGGCGAGCGGACCATCTCCATCAGTCACCTCTCAAAAACCTATCCGGTCCCTTTTGCGCGTCTAAAAGCATTCCTTAGGCGCAAGACAAAAGCTCCGGTGGAAGCTCTTCGCGATGTCTCGTTCGACGTTTACCGGGGCGAGATATTCGGACTGATCGGGCGGAACGGGGCCGGGAAAACCACGCTCACCAAGATCGTCGCGACCCTGGTGCAACCAACGCGGGGAACAGTCACGGTCAACGGTTTCGACAGCGTGCACGACGACGAGAGAGTCCGGATGCAAGTTGGTCTATCCGGCGCCGAAGAAAGAAGCTTCTACTGGCGACTCACTTCGGAACAGAACCTTCTCTTCTTTGCCCGCCTCTACGGCCTTGGTGATCGAGTGGCGAAGCAACGGATTGCGGCATTATTTGCTCAGCTCGAACTTGAAGAAGTTGTGCGTAAACGTTTCGGCGAACTCTCAACGGGCAACAAACAGCGATTGGCGGTGGCGCGGGCGTTGCTCCCGAACCCACCCGTATTGTTGCTTGACGAACCCACGCGTTCGCTGGACCCTCTGGCGGCGTCGCGGATGCGGGAATTGATTAAGGCGTTAGCACAACAGGATCCACCGGTAACGATTCTCTTTACTTCGCATAATCTCGCCGAAGTTGAGACGCTTTGCAGCCGCGTGGCTATCATCAGCGCCGGCGAGATCAGGGCAGTTGATTCGCCAACTAACTTGCGGTCGATTAATTCCGACGCGGAAGTTGTACGTCTTGCCGTCTCGGGGTTGTCGCGCGATCAGGCTGACGCCGCTTTGAACTCCCAAGTCGACCAGCCTCAGGTTGAACTTGGCGAAAAAGCGTTACATATTTCATTCACTCGCCGGTCTGGCGACGATCGACTTGACGCTGCACTTCGCAAGATTCAGCAGGCAGGAGGAACGATACTCAGTGTGGAGTCAGAGCGACCAACATTGCTCGACGTGCTCGAGAGCTACGAACGTAAGGAGTGATAGGCTTCCGGGAAGAGCTTAAATAAGTTCGACTGCGGTTTTCACTCCGTTAGGAGTGGGATGTTTATAGGCCGGAGCGCAAAATGCCAGTACCAGCTCCGTTCGGAGGAGCGGAATTCAACTAGAGCTTTCACCACTCCAGAACCATTCCGCTCCTCCGAACGGAGCTGGAGGGGGTTTTTGCTCCTCGATCTATAAACATGTCACCCCTAACGGGGTGAAACCCGTTAACTCCTTCCGAACAAACGACGCTGAAATAAAAGGCCCTGTCGAAATTGCGCTTTCACTCCAAATCTTGCTCAAAAAGCAAGAAGTTATACGCTTGTAGCACAGAGTACCAAGTTCAAAGCACAAAACCCATGAACTCTTTAAGACTCCTGCCACGCCGCATCTATGCCTTCATTGTCCGCGACTTCCGACTCTTCGTGAGTTACCGGATGCAGTTCTTCTTGCGAGTGGTCTCAATCCTGGGTGTTGTCACCACGCTCTTTTTTATTTCCAAGATTTTTGTCGGATTCACTGACGCCCGGTTCTCACAGTGGCGCAACCCGCTCGCCGCCTGGCTCACCGGGCTGGCCGTCCTAAACTACTTCATGACCGGCTTCTCGAGTCTGGCAAACGCCATCCGGCAAGAACAGGTGCAGGGCACACTCGAAAGCGTGCTCTTAACGCCCATCAATCTCCCCACGGTCATTGTGGCCAGCTCCGCGTGGGACTTTGTGCAAGCCACGCTTTTCTCTTTTCTATATCTCTTCTTCGGCTGGTTCTTCTTCAACGTCCACTACGCAGGGAGTTTTCTGCTCGCGCTTGTGTTTCTTATTTTGACCACGCTTGTGCTCGCCTGCCTCGGCATTCTCTCCGCGAGTTTCGCAATGGTTTTTAAGCGTGGTGACCCTTTTGGAATTTTCCTGGGCACTGGCTCCGCACTTTTCTCCGGTGTTTTCTTCCCCACCCAGCTCTTGACGGAATATGCAGGATCAGGGCTCAGCAGCATTTCCAAGATTCTGCCTGCTACGTACGGTCTCGACGGAATCCGAAAAGTCTTACTCGAAGGAAGAGGTTTCGCTGAGGTTACCGAACCCTTCGTCACCTTACTCATCATGCTTGGCCTGCTGCTTCCCTTCTCCCTTTGGGTGTTCGGCCGCGCTGTCCGCCGCGCCAAACGGGAAGGCAGCTTGATTCAGTACTGAATACAAGACTACAAAGTGTTGCCGGGGTTGGTACTGGTCAACTTGGGCGGCACTCAGGCGATCACACGAGACAACAGAACCGAGGAGCGGTAGAGGCTCTTATGAAAATAGAAGTAAGTCGAATCAGATTGACGGCTCGCGTTCTATTTTCATTCGCAGTGGCGAACCGGGGTGCAGGACTTACTGTGTGAAAACCAAAAAGGACCTACGGTAATTTGCAGGTAAGGAAGGCGGACCCTGTCCACGCCTCAAGCTTAAAGCCACTCAGCAACGCCTGGGAGATTGAGGTTCGACCATTTGCGAGCCATGTGAGGAAGCTCCTTTGGAAAGGTGAGAACGAATTGAGCTGTTAGTCTAAACGATTTGTTTTGGTCGTAAGAGCGGGGACAGGGTCCGCCTTCCTTATAGTTCTTCCGCCTTTGTTTTTTTGTTTTTTCTTCTTTCAGCAAGGTATAGCTCTGAGGCAGCGGCTA
>CAZVHN010000250.1:0-8638 GCA_964626895.1 uncultured Chloracidobacterium sp.
GTAGCGTCCGGGTTGCGCCGCAAGTAGCCGAAGTACTGCATCAACACAAACGCCTTGTTGAATTGCCTCTGACTGAAGAGCCCATTCTCCGAAACTGAGCGCAGCACCTGGGCCCGGAGTGTCGGCGACGTCGGGTCAGGCGACAACTGAGAGATGAGAGCGTCGCGTTCACTTTGCGTCAACGCTCCCGCCCCTGGGTTGCGCGGGTCAAAAGTATTGGCGTTCAGCTTATCCACGAACTGCGCCGCCGTTAGCGTTGTCGGGTATGCGCTGGGCGCCAGGAAGGCCGGGCGTTGTACGAAGTCGAGAAAGAAATTCTGTTTGTTGGTCTCTAGCTGTTGGTCGGCTCCCGGCTGGCCAATGATGACGCCGCGCCCAATCTCCTGCGTATCCGGCAAGAAGTCTCTCAGTTCGAGCTGCTCACCAGAATTGAAGGCCGCCTGGTATGCCTTGTAAACAAGGTAGCCCGTCTGCTGGAACTCAATCGAGAGGAAGAAGGCCGCTGAGACGTTGATGCGCCGGATCTCTCGGCATGCTTGCGTCATACACTCGTCGATTTGATTCTTCCAGAAACCGAGTCCCGGCAGATCGGCCTCACGATTGAAGAAGTCGACATAGTGCTCGCGGACGAAGAAGTCGGAGCTGAAGCTGGCGTCCCGGACGGGGTTCGGACCGTCCACAGCCTCGTTACTGTTGATCGTGACGGCGATCGTTGCCGGAGCGCCGAGCGAGACGCCGACGGGGTTGCTCAAAGTGACGGTGAAGGTTTCCGCACCCTCCCCGAAGGAGTCGTCGACAATGAAGACGGGGATAGTTTTCGTCGCCTCGCCTGCCTGGAACCGGAGCATGCCGTGCGCCGCCAAATAGTCTGAGCGTTCGTTGGCTGTCCCGTCTGAACTGGCGTAGTTGACCGTTGCGGCGCCGGTTGTATCGCTGCGAGTTACGGTGAGGTCAAGCTTCGTCGTTGCATTTAGAGTCTCGGTAGCGCTGGCCGTGCTCGCGCTGAATTGAACAATATCGCTGCCGCAGGGAGTCGTCGCCGCTACCCTATTTCGCGGATTCGGTGCTCCGGTGGCAAAGTCTGCATTATTGTTGTCGGTATCTGTGCAGCCATTTCCCTTTCGGAGGTCCGCACTGGTATTGGCTGGCGCGGGTGCACGAATTCCCTCAGCGCAGTCGGCAGTTCCGTATCCGACGAAGTCAACGAGCGCAGTGCTGACGGGACACGGGGGCCCAGCCGTAAGAAGGGTGTTGTTGGAAAGAAGCGCGACTTTCCCGCCGATCGGGCTCAGTGCAATCCCGCTGACTGAATCAGGAGTGGGCAATCCAGCTCCGTTGGCCCCAGCCGAAGCCAACTGCAGTAAGTAGTGTTGGCCGGGAAGGAGTGTAACGGCGGCGAGGTTGGTCAGTTGCCAAGTAGTGCCAGTGGCGCTCGCGAATTGAACTGACCATCCGGTTAGGTTGATGGTTGTACCCCCACGGTTGAACAATTCGACGAAATCGTTTGTGAAGGTTGCGCCAGCCTCCCCGCCGCCAGTGTAAAGCTGGCTGATAACGACCTTGGGAATGACCGTAAAATTCGCAGTCTGAGCACTGCAGAGGTTGACGAAAACCGTTGATTGGGGAGCGAATGACAACCCGGCCTTTGTAGGCTCGACCCCGGCGCTGCTAGGGCAACCTAAATCTCCTGATGCGTAGTCACCGTTTGCGTTAGTCACTCTAGTCACCGTTTCGATGGTTCCCATCCGATCTATTCTGAACGTCATCGTGACGTCGGGGACCCCGGTACCGTTCACGTCTGTCACCCGACCGGAAATGCTGAGTGTGCCCTGCGGGCTGCTGGCGGTTACAGGGCCTCCGGCCAAAACCGAAGTGATCGAAAAAGAGGCGAGTATTAGCGCTAAGATTACCAGAGCGGCGTTTGTATTCCGGGGACGGCGTAAGGGTCTCATTTGTACTCCTATGAAGAAAACGATGTTCCCAAGGGGTTTAAAAGCCGAATAAGGCGCATAGTCTCGGGGAGAGACAGATGAGTACCGAAAATCGCCCATTTTGATTAACATGTCAACCTATCGGTAGGGTCCGTATCGGTAGTGTCCTGTTCGCGCAGTTAGCCAGACTGTTAAGGAGGGCTTTGATCCGCGCCGCCCGGGCCCTCCTTAACGGTCTGGCTCCTGCCACGAGTGGCATTCCAAAACTCTCATCCACGCGCGGGCAACCTGTTCGCCCGGCGGGCAAGCTCGGGGTGTCTCAAAGACTTGAGTCTTGTGATATATTTCGTTGCCTAACAACCCGCAATTTAATCTCAAAAGGAACCGTCTTTAGAAATGTCCGGACATTCAAAGTGGCATAGTATCAAGCACAAAAAAGGCGCGCTCGATGCCAAGCGCGGCAGATTGTTTACAAAGTTCATCAAGGAAATAACCGTGGCGGCGCGTTCCGGAGGAGGTGATCCGGACGGGAATGCCCGTCTGCGCAAGGCAATTCTCGACGCCAAGGCCGGCAACATGCCTAATGAGACAATTGACCGTGCAGTTCGTCGCGGCACTGGCGAAGAGGAGGGTGTGAACTATGAAGAGATCACTTACGAGGGATATGGTCCGGGCGGCGTGGCGTTGTTGATTGAGTCGGTGACTGATAACCGCAACCGCACCGTTGCCGAGATTCGCCATGCGTTTTCAAAGAACGGTGGCAACCTTGCTGCTGCGGGTGCAGTGGCCTGGATGTTTGAGAAGAAGGGTTACATCGTAGTCGACAAGGCCGCCAAATCAGAGGACGAGTTGTTTGAAATTGTCACCGACGCGGGAGCAGAAGACCTGCGGGACGACGAAGAAAATTTTGAAATCATCACTGCTCCTGCCGACTTCGATCGCGTGCTTGAGGCGGTTAAGAAGTCGGGTGTTGAACCACAGATGGCCGAGGTTGAGATGGTGGCCAAAGAGTATAAAAAACTCGAAGGAACCGAAGCCAAACAGATGTTAAAGTTGATGGAAGCCCTGGAAGACCACGACGACGTGCAGAAGGTCTCCGCGAATTTCGACATCAGCGAAGCGGACATGGCCGCCGCGTAGCGTGAGTGACCGCTACGCTAAAAGATCATTTTCCATTTATCATTCGACAAATTTCATTCGCGAATTTGTCATTTGGCATTGTTGACTTCTTGTTGGTGTCCGTTCGTGTGATTTCTCGTGGATCGTTCTGATCTCTCGGCCAAGCAACGATCCACGAAGTAACACGAAGCGCCACGAAATGAAATCCAGAATAATGACCTCTAATTCATCACCCAGAATCTTCTTCTCATCGCCCGGAGGAACAAACAGATAGCCGTCGAGTCGCTCAAACCTCGCAATCCGGGCATCCTCAGCACGAAACTTGCGGTCACCTCGCTGCGATTCAAACAAGCGATTCATGAATTTACCTATCAAACCGCCTTTTCCTCCCATGGAAGCTTTGCTGGTGAAGGAGATTCCTACCGGCAAAAATTGGCAGTATGAACCTAAGTGGGACGGCTTTCGCTGCATCGCATTCCGCGACGGCAAAACTGTGGAACTCCAATCGAAATCCGGTCAGCCGCTGGGGCGTTACTTTCCGGAAATCGTTGAAGCAGTACTGAAGGTAAAGGCCACACGCTTTGTAATCGATGGTGAGCTGATCATCACGATCAAGGGCGAACCTTCCTTTGACGACTTGTTGCAGAGAATCCACCCGGCAGCCAGCCGGGTGACAAAACTCTCGCGCGAGACGCCGGCGCGACTGATTGTTTTTGATCTGTTGGTTGATGAACGCGGCAAAGCGGTACTCGAAGAGCCGCTGGTGAAGCGTCGTCAAGAGCTTGAGTGCTTCGCGAAAAAGTATCTTGCCGGCAACGCCATGATCGAACTCTCCCCAAAAACCCCGGACGCTTCCATGGCTCTCAAGTGGCTTTCTGATTCCAGTGTCAGGCTCGATGGGGTGATCGCGAAGAAACTTGATCTGCCTTACCGATCGGGCGCGCGGGACGGCATGCAGAAAGTTAAGAACTTGCGCACGGCTGATTGTGTAATCGGAGGCTTTCGCTATGCGTCCAGTGCCAAAGTTGTGGGATCGTTGCTCCTGGGTTTGTATGACGACGACGGTTTCCTACATCACGTTGGTTTTACGTCCAGCTTTAGCGAGGCAGAAAAGAAAGAGCTTACGAAGAAGTTGGAAGCGCTGGTCAAGCCGCCCGGGTTTACCGGCAATAAACCCGGAGGACCCAGTCGCTGGAGTACGAAGAAGACAAGTGAATGGGAGCCACTAGCGACAAAGCTTGTAGCTGAAGTTCAGTATGATCACTTTACCGGCGGTCGCTTCCGTCACGGAACCAGATTTCTGCGATGGCGGCCAGACAAGAAGCCGAAGCAATGCGGCTTCGATCAATTGAAGTAACGCTTCTGACCGGTGGTGGAACGTCCTTACCACCCGTCGATTCCACGCGGCAGACTCAACCAGCGCGCTGGAGGCGCGGCAGAAGGTAGCCAGGGGCAAGCGCTTGGCGCGCTGCCCCTGGGTTTCGTCAATAACGCGACCCGCCCTGAAAGGGCGTGAAGAACGTCGCGAAAACCTGAACATCTGGAGATGTTGAAACTAAGTGCGATCGAACGCGACGAGTGCCATCCCGTGATGTTCGCTGCGCCCTTCCAGGGCGCGGTTGTGTTTGAATGGACCTGATCCAGGGGCCGCGCGCAAAGCCGCTTGCCCCTGGCTACCTTCGGCCGCGCCTTCAGCGCTAAAAGCCTCGTTTTCATAATCGCTAACGGCGCCATTAGCTGGGTCTCCACGCGGTCCTGATCAAATGGACACTACAGGACAAGGATTAAAACAGATCGCCCTGTAGTATACTGCCCACCGTTCGAGACGAGCTGAATTCTTGAGATCTAACGACACCGTGTTCTCACTTGGAAACGACATGCGCGTTCTAGGAATCGATCCAGGCAGTGATACGACCGGATGGGGCGTCATCGAAGGGGACGGCCGGCATTACCGTCTGCTCGAGTATGGCGCGATCCGATCTTCGCCACGCCAGAAGTTTCCCACCCGCCTGTTGCAAATCTCTAATGGAATCGAAGAGGTCATTGCGCGTCACCGCCCTGAGGCTTGCGCCATTGAAGACGGATTTTTGGCCACAAATGTGAGGGTCACTTTGAAACTCGGCCAAGTCCGTGGCGTGGCGATGTTGGTAGCCGAACGAGCTGCGTTGGAAACTTACGAATACTCGCCGCGTCTCGTCAAACAGACGGTGGTGGGTCACGGCAACGCGGAAAAGCATCAGGTGCAGGAGATGGTTCGCATACTGCTCTCACTAACCAGTGTGCCGGAGCCGCAAGACGCTGCCGACGCTCTCGCTGTGGCCATTTGCCATTTTCATCATGCGGGTCTAACTCAACGCATCATCGCGGCGGAAGCGCGAACGAAACTCACTGCTTCAGCCGCAACTCGCCGGCGCGTGTCTCGGTAGTGGCGGTCGCCCCGCGCGGCAGGGCGGTCCCCGGCCGAGCATCTCGGCTGGGTGCCAAACACTCTGGGGGTGCGCTCGGCACGTTGCCCGGAGTCTTCTAGTAAACCTCACCTTGCTAAGGAGGCAAGATCATGAACACCTGTTCCTCACATCCCAGAGTTTCCTCGATCATTCTGACCACAGTAAGTCTCGTAGCCGTTCTCCCAACCTCGGCTAATGCTCAGGCACGAGTTCCGGGGCGGCGCATTGGTATTGTGGTCGACGAAAGGCTCTCAGTACTTCGGGCCTCGCCGGATCTCTCCGGCAAATTGCTGCGTCGAATCGGCCGGGGCCGAGCTGTCAGCATTACCGGTCAGAATCGCAGTCGTGACGGAGTACTCTTTTATTCTGTGAGGGTCAGCAGACGCACCCGCGGCTGGCTGCAAAAGGAGGCCGTTATCCTCCCGCGCCGGGCCGGTGATGATGAACGCTTGCTGCGCTTCATAAATGCTTCAGCGGACTTCGACCGGGTGGCGCGCGCGCGGATTTTTCTCGATGCATTTACGCACTCTCCTTTGCGCCCCCGTGTGCTTCTGCTTTTTGGAGACGCAGCCGAACAGGCCGCCGTTAGGCTTTCCCATGACGCGGCGCGAAGACTTAACGCCGAGGAGATGCAAGCCAACGATGCGCCTATCTTTAGTTACTCCCTGAACTATGGCGGCCTTGATCGCTACAACCGGCAGGGTGTCAGGTTCATCTTTGATCGAGACCAACGGAAGTTTCACTACGAAGGCGCGAGTTGGCGGGAAATCATCCGGCGTTATCCCCGCAGCCCTGAAGCGGCTCAGGCCCGCACACGGCTCAGCGCGAGCGTTGCTGAGATCAAGTAAATCGCTAGGACCGCGGGCGTCCCGCCTGCAATAAACCGAAGCGCGCCGCTGGGAGCGCGGGCGTCCGGCTTGCAATAAACCGAAGTGCGCGGCTGCTGGGACCGCAGGCGTCCCGCCTGCAGACGAGCCGAAGGCGAGTAACCGTTGTTCGGGCTTCGCGCTCAGTGCAGGCGAGACGGCTGCGGTTCCAGCGGCAGCGGGACGCCTATGGCCCGAGCAGCAGCGTCTGCGCTCCTATCAGGACGCGTCCTTTCGACCTCACACGCGTATGAAGAAGAAAAACAAAGAGACTATCCCAAATCGCGAGCCCACGGGTTGGCACAGCCGCGGCTACTTGCCACATTTCGACGCTGGCAAGCAGCAATTCATCACCTTTCGACTGGGAGATTCGATGCCGCAAGCGATTCTTGATAGATGGCGAAAAGAACTCGAGAAAGAAGTCGGCGCCAATTTTGATTCAGTCTTGCGCCGTCGCGTGGAAGCCTATCTGGATCAGGGCTATGAAAGATGTTACCTGAGAGATCCTCGCGTCGCGAAGATGGTGCAAGACTCGCTGCTCTTTTACGATGGTGAGCGTTACGCGCTCTCGGCATGGGTGGTGATGCCGAATCACGTTCATTTGCTGGCGGCACCAGCCCAGGATGAGGAGCTTTCGGTAATCCTGCATTCTTTAAAGTCTTACACCGCGCATAAGGCAAACAGAATTCTGGGTCGCGCGGGGCGATTCTGGCAGAGGGAATCCTTCGAGCGCTACATCCGTGACTATGAACACTTCCAGAATGTCGTTGCTTACATTGAGAATAATCCGGTTAAGGCGCGCTTGTGCCGAAAACCGAGCGACTGGCCCTACAGCAGCGCTTGGTTCCGTGCTCACAAGGAAAACAAGAAAAAATAGCACCCTTCGCTGGTACCCGCACGCGTGGCGCTCGCACTCGCAATAAACCGAAGCGCGCAGTGCTGGGACCGCAGGCGTCCCGCCTGCACTGAGCGCGAAGCGCGAACAACGCTCACTCGCCTTCGGCTCGTTTGCAGGCGAGACGCCTGCGGTCCCAGCGTCGGCGAGACGCCTGTGGTCTCAGCGTCAGTGAGGCGGCGGCGTTCCCAGCGTCTTCGGTTTCGCTAATATCCTTGCCTGCCTCTGCAAACTCCCATACACTCGGCGTCTTCAAAATGCTTCCGGGAAAGTGACCGCCAACCATGACCCTGAGGACACCGGTAAGACTCCATTTTGTAATTACCCTTCTTGTGCTGCTGGTCGTGGCAAGTTGCCATCTCAGGACGAGAGACTCAGACACTCAATCGAAGTCGTCAGGCGATGAAATATCCTGGGATGCATACGTCAATCAATTCCTCGACGCGTATTTTGCTGCACATCCCGATTTTGCCGCGCGTTCGGGCCGTCACGAGTTTGACGGCAAACTACCCGATTGGAGCAGCGCAGGAATCAAGAAAGAGATTCAGCGTTTGCGCGCGGAGAAGGCCCTGGTCAGCAAGTTCGAGGATTCGGGGCTTGAGGAACGTCAGGAATTCGAGCGGAACTACGTGATGGCCGTCATCGACGCTGATCTCTTCTGGCTGGAATCAGCGGAGTGGCCGTATCGGAATCCGCAATTTTATGCCGACGCGATCGATCCGGACGTTTACGTCTCCCGGCCGTACGCGCCACTCGATCAGCGTCTGCGTGCCTATACTAGTTACGCAAAGGCGATTCCTACCGCACTCGAACAGATTCGCAAGAACCTGCGCACGCCTCTGCCGAAAACCTACGTGCAAATAGGCAAGACTACATTCGGCGGTCTCGTCTCTTTTTATGAAAAGGACGTGCCTGCAGTTTTTGCTTCGGTCAAAGACACACAGCTACAAAAAGACTTTAGCGCGGCCAACGCTGCCGCCATCAAGGCGATGAGGGAACTGGACGCGTGGTTTCAGTCGCAACAAGCAACGGCATCTGACAACTTCGCTATAGGCGCCGGGAAGTTCAGCGAGATGTTGCGAGAGACTGAGGGCGTCGAAGTCAGGTTGGACGAACTGGAGGGCGTCGGTCGCCGCGACCTGGAACGAAACCAGGCAGCGTTGCGCGAGGCTTGCACCTCCTATGCGCCCGGACAAACACTTGCTGAGTGTGTGGGGAAGGCGGAAGCCCACAAGCCCACTGGCGGTTCGGTAGAAATGGCCCGCAAACAGCTTACTGATCTGAAGGCTTTCCTGGCGGAAAAGAACATTGTCACTATTCCCGGAACTGAAGAGGCGCGGGTAGCGGAAGCGCCTGCTTATCGGCGCTGGAACTTTGCCT
>CAZVHN010000251.1:0-8599 GCA_964626895.1 uncultured Chloracidobacterium sp.
CCTATCGGGCAACTAAGGAAGTCACAAGTGAAGAGTTTCCTTTTTTGTTAATTACCGGAAGGACTCTTTACCAATTCAATGCCGGCACGATGACGATGCGAACAGCGAATGCAGAGCTTAGGCCTACAGACTTGCTCGACATTTCTTCGGAAGATGCAGATCGACTGCAACTTCACAATGGAGAGCGTGTGCGAGTCCGCAGTCGTTACGGCGAGGCAGCACTCCCGATTCGAATTACGACATCCGTTAATCCGGGAGAGTTGTTCGCGACATTTCACACTGCGAAGGCTTTCCTAAATCGCGTGACAAGTCCTCATCGTGATCGGTACGTGAAGACACCCGAATACAAAATCACTGCTGTACGAATCGAAAGGGAAGAAGTGTTTGGGCTGGCCGTGGTAACGGAGAGTAAGTAACTCAGCCCGAATCATCTGCATTATGAGTGGCTTGTCAACCAATATTTATCGTGAACTCGTTTGGCCCAACTCCAGAACCTCTCGAAGCGATTGCTGAATCCGGCAGAACCAACGAAGATGCAGTCTGCGCCGCATTCTTCGGCGGCTTCAGGCAACTCCTTCTTAGGATCGCCCTGCCTGATTTCAGTCGTGACTTTGATTTCAGTCTCGCTCAACATTGCCGCAGATTGTGCCAACATCTTTTCAGCCCAGGCCCGATCCTCTGCATTGGATTCTTCAATAGTTTCTGCCAATGGAGGAATAATGTCGCCGACAATAGTAGGCACCAGGGGATCGTCGACAACCATCAGTTTAACCTCGCTATTGGGTGGCCAGGTGCGGGCCGCGACGGCGCGCACTGCCTCTTCGCTTCCAGGCGAGCCATCGATGCCCACGGATGATTCTCACGGGCGAGTCTGGCTCGTCCACGCGCCCGCGCGCGATGCGAACGGAACCGCGTGCTTCAGTCAAAACTCGCTGCGAGACACTGCCAAGCACAAAGCGTCCCAGTGCCGTGCGCCCGTGTGAGCCAACTACAACCAAGTCGGGCTTCCATTGATCCGCCCTAGCCACTACCTCCCATGCCGGCGAGCCGCATGAAGCATCAGCAGACACTTTCCATCGGGGAAAGTTCGTCTTCACATGATCGCTCGCGCGCTGAGCCAGCGCGAGTGCTGCCTTCATTGCGGCACATCCCCTTGAATAGACCCGCTTAAAGTCGGCAGGGACCTTCACCTCGTTCGCCCGCTCGAGAATCTCATAACTCGAAGGCGGCGGAGGGGGAGCCAGACTTCAGCCACCGAAATAATTTGAGCTTCCGCTTCAAGCGGCAGTCCCGCGCACTGCAAGTCATCCAGAGCAGCTTCGGCGCAATCCGAGCCGTCATAAGCTATTAAGATTTTCATATCTTTGACCCCAATTCCTGCGCCTCCGTTTCATCCAACCGCGCGTCTTTGCCTAGCCCACCCGGGAGCGCGGTTCCTAAATTGCTTTCCAATTGCCTTGATGTAAGGGCAATAGGTGTACCGAAAATTAGGGACCAGTTCCTTTCAATAAAGCGTAAGCTTCGCTTCAATTCAAGAGAGCTCATGCGGAGGTTCGCCCACTGTTGTGGGTATGTTTTCGTAGCTTTAAAAAGTGTTAAGAGTTTACTGAAATGCAACCAGCTCCCAACCCAGTAACTTCCACGACCGGACTGACCAGTCAAGAGGCCAGGCAACGCCTGGCAGAATTCGGCCCGAACGAGCCTGTCTCGTCGCGCCGCACGTCTGGCCTCACTCAGATCCTGTTTCTCTTCATAAATCCGCTGGCCATCATTCTGCTAATAGCCAGCGGGATCTCAGCGGCTGTCGGTGAAGTCCTCAATGCTTCAATCATCGCGCTGATGGTGTTGTTGAGCGCCGCCCTAAACTTCTTCCAAACTTATCGTTCGCAACGCGCCGTCGAGCGTATTCGCAAAGAAGTCGCGCCGGCAGCTAACGTTCTCCGCGACGGAAATTGGACAGCGATTCCCAGACGAGAACTGGTGCCGGGCGATGTCATCGGGCTCACCGCTGGCGACCTTGTACCCGCCGATGCCTGGCTATTTAAGGCTCGGGATCTGCACGTACAGCAGGCCGCGCTGACCGGAGAGTCTCTCCCCGTCGAGAAAGACGCCGTTGACCTCCAGGCAATATCGCAAGATACAAGCGACGGGCACAAAGTCTTTCTTGGCACCTCTGTAGTCAGCGGCACCGGGACGGCCCAGGTCATGGCGACGGGCAAGAACACTGCTTTCGGCGATATCGCTACCCGCCTGGCCACCAAGCCGCCGGAAACCGAGTTCGAAAGAGGCACCCGACAGTTTGGTCTCTTGATCATGAAGACGACCATTTTGCTGGTGCTCTTCGTTCTGCTCGTAAGCGTCGTCCTTCATCACAATTTCCTCGAGTCCCTACTCTTCGCCGTTGCCCTGGCGGTTGGGCTGACACCCGAGTTCCTGCCGATGATAACGACCGTAACCCTGGGGCAGGGCGCTGTGCACATGGCTCGAAAGAAAGTAATCGTCAAGCATCTCGAGGCGATGCAGAATTTCGGCAGCATCGATGTTCTTTGCAGCGACAAGACCGGCACGCTCACCAGCGGCGAGATGGCCCTCGACCAACACGTCGATCCATTTGGCAGTCCGTCTGAACGGGTGTTCTTACTCGCATACCTGAACAGCCTGCACGAAACCGGAGTGAGCAATCCCCTCGATCAGGCAATCAAGAGCCAGGCGCTCAACCGGAGCCGCGGCGCTAATCCTCTCGACCTGGCCGTCCTGCAACACGACCATCCGGACATTCATGCTTACCGCAAGATTGATGAGATCCCGTTCGATTTCGAAAGGCGTCGCGTCTCGATTGTGGTCGAGCGCGAAGCTGAGAGATCGCTGATCACTAAAGGCGCTCCTGAAAGCGTACTGCCTGTCTGTTCGCGATATGAATTGAACGGGCAGCAGGCTCCGCTCGACGCCTACTCACGAGCGCGCGGTGAAACGACATATCGGGATCTCTGCGCCAGAGGCTTCCGGGTCCTGGCTGTCGCTTACGCCGCAGTGCCGCTGAAAGAAGTTTACCGGGCGGACGACGAAAAGGATCTGGTACTGGCGGGGTTCTTAACTTTCTCAGATCCGCCGCTGGACACAGCGAAGTTTGCCCTGGAAGCTCTCAGACGCGACGGGGTCGAGGTCAAGATTCTGACGGGCGACAACGAGTTGGTGACCCAGCACATCTGCGCGCAGGTCGGCCTCGACGACGGACGCCTTATCCTCGGCGACGAAATCGAGCGAATGACTGATACCGCCCTCGCGCATGTCGTCGAGCAAACCTCCGTCTTCGCGCGAGTGTCGCCGGCGCAAAAGAACCGGATTATTCTGGCGCTCAAACACCGCAGCCACGTCGTGGGTTATTTGGGAGACGGCATCAACGACGCGCCTTCTCTCCATGCGGCTGATGTGGGCATTTCTGTTTCCACCGCCGTCGATGTCGCCAGGGATGCCGCGGACATTATTTTGCTTGAGCGAAGCCTGAATGTTCTTCACGAGGGCATTATCGAAGGGCGTAAAGCCTTCGGTAACGTGATGAAGTATTTGCTGATGGGGACGAGTTCCAACTTCGGCAACATGTTCAGCATGGCCCTGGCATCGCTGTTCCTGCCGTTTCTGCCGATGCTGCCGACGCAGATTCTGCTGAATAACTTTCTCTACGATTTGGCGCAGGTAACGATCCCCACAGATCACGTTGACAACACCTTTATCCACAAGCCACAGCGCTGGAACGTACAAATGATCCGCGACTTTATGATCTACATCGGGCCCCTCAGCTCGATCTACGATTTTCTGACGTTCTTTGCGCTGCTCAAGGTCTTTCACGCCTCTGAGCAGCTTTTTCACACGGGCTGGTTTGTGGAATCTCTAGCGACGCAGACGCTGGTGATCTTCATCATTCGCACCGCCGGCAATCCACTCCGCAGCCGTCCTAGTCTCGCCCTAACTGCTACCACGATCGCGGTCGTCATGGCAGGAATCGTGATCCCATTTACTTCACTCGGAAAAATCCTGGGGTTCGTACGCTTGCCCTTTGCTTTCTTTCTCTTCCTGGCTGGAGCATCAGGTACTTACCTGCTGTTAGTGGAGTTCGTGAAGCGAAGGTTGATGCGCCGGCTGCTTAGGTAAAACCGGGTGATCGTTGAAACGCTAGGAACGGTCTTAGAGTTACGTTCAAATCTACCCACAGCTGCATTCCGTGCTGCGCTCTTTTTCGCACTGCCTGCGAAAGCTCACCCACAATTATCTAATCCGTGCCCGGTACCGAGTGGAATCCGGAATGACTTTCCCGGCATATCTGTTGCACAAGAAGAGTTAGCTTAAAGTTATTGGAGAAAGTGAGAAAAGCCGATGGAAGCCTTTCAGTGATGATGCCAAAGAAAAGTAGCGATGGCAGCATAAATTCTTCAGTTGCAACCCGCCTCGAAGAGGTGGCTCAGATACTTGAAGAGCAGCGGGCAAATATTTTTCGTGTCGGCGCATACCGGCGGGCCGCGGCCATGCTACGAGGCCTGAAGCGGCCGATTGACAATATAGTCAGAACCGAAGGTCTAGAAGGTCTGCAGGAGCTTCCCGGCATTGGTGAAACCCTGGCCCGCTTTATTCATCAACTAGTGACCACAGGAAGATTACCCATGCTTGACCGTCTGCGCGGCGACAGCGATCCTGTGACACTCCTGCGAACCGTTCCCGGTGTCGGACGTGTAATGGCCGAGCGACTGCACGATGAACTGGGAATTGAGACGCTCGAAGAACTGGAGATCGCCGCACACGATGGGCGACTCGCAAAAGTTTCTGGTTTTGGCCCGAAGCGGATTGCCGGCACTCGCGATTCTCTAGCAACACGGCTTGGCAGAGTTAGAGGTGGAGGATTCGCGCAAGCAAGAAGTCAACCACCTGTGTCTGAGATTCTTGACGTTGATCGCGAGTATCGGCGGAAGTGCAGTCAGGGACTGCTGCCCACGATCGCCCCGAGACGATTCAATGCGCGTCACGAAAAATGGCTACCCATATTGCATACGAGCCGCGGAGAAAGACACTACACCGCGCTATTCTCTAACACTCCAAGGGCACACCAACTAAACAAAACGTCCGACTGGGTAGTGATCTATTACGACGGCGGAGGCGGCGAGCGTCAGTGCACCGTTATCACATCGGCGTATGGTCCGCTCGCGGGTAAGCGAATCGTTCGGGGCCGTGAACCGGAATGCCTGGAACAGTATCTGCACCCGATTCCCGGCAGCGTTCGTCCAGGCAAGATCCATAATGGTTTCAGCCTTTGAGCAGCGTTGTTTGTCGTGCCAATTAATTGCTAGGCAGCCTGAGCTTTTGAGAGTGATTCCAGAGCCAGGTATGCGGCGCGCTCGCCCACGGCAATCATCCGATCGACGGCGGCGGCCCCAGGAACATAACCGGTGGCCGGAATCTCCGGATGAATGTGAATGTCTGTATGCGCCAGCGCGAATCGGTAATGGGAGGGATAGGCTCGAGTGGTCCACCGCCGGTCAGATGGAGAGCAGCCCAACGAACGCATTAGGGAACTCCATTCCCAGACATCGGAGGCAATAACAAGGTCAGCGTCCAGCTCGTGGCAGACCTGAGTTGGCAGCACACAGGAAAAGCCGCCGTCTTTGAGCTGTAAGCCTTCGCGGATAACTGGCCGGCGGAGTAAACGCAAGGCGCAACTCGCGCTGATTGCCGATGGAAGTGGCCCACTCGTCATCGTCAGCGGCTTGTTTGATGGCACGACAGTCGCAACTGCGGCAAAGCGAGTTTCGAGCCCTGCGAATGTTGGCGGAAGATACTGAGCGGAGAATCGCTCGAGCGTTTTTCCGTGCAACAAACGAGGCCAGAATATAGACCGAGCCATGTCAGCCATGTCGCGCCAGTCCATTCCGGCCGCCAGGGCAGCACCGATGATGCTGCCTACGCTTGTTCCCGCTACCACTGCGGGTTTGATACCGAGTTGGCGCAGAGCTTTGATCACGCCGATATGAGCGAGTCCGCGCACAGCGCCGCCACTCAGAGCCAGGCCAACGCGTTTGGATTGAAGTGAGTCGAGAACGTCTGCCATGTCGCGCAATTATCACATTGAACAGCAAGAACCAAAAGCCAGGATGGAAACGGCCGCTGATCGACTCGCTTTCATATCCCAGTTACTGCCGCCTTCCGCGAAGCTGGCGGATAAGGATCTTGGTCGAAATGTTTTGACGCGCACTCTGGACACGGCGTTTGCTTTGGTGCGCACTTATCTACCGCCACTTCACTGGTTTCTTGCAGCTATGACCGCTACGGTCCTGTTTCTCTATGTTCAAATGGTCGCAGTGACTGCGCGCCTCGTTACCACCGGAAGCCTAGTGTGGCCGCATGTGCCAACTCCGAGCGTTCTAGCGTTGTGGCACCGCGACGCGCCTTCGTTGCTGGTGGCATTTGCCAAACGGCGCCCGCATGCTCGAACGGTAATTATGATTGCGCGGGATCCACGCGGCGACTATATAGCATTGCTCTGCCGCTTAATTGGCCTCGGCGTTGTTCGGGGAGACAGTGAGGAGGGCGGATGGGACGCACTATTACAACTAGCTCACGAACTGGCGGACGGCGCTCGTGTAATTCTAACTGCCGATGGTGGGGGACCGGCTCGCATTGCGAAGGTTGGCGCAGTTGCTTTGGCCTCGACAGTAGGTGTGCCGCTAATCCCGCTGGCCGCTGATTGTCACCCGGCAATTGAAGAGCGTCATAAATGGGATGCTGCGCGCAATCCTCTGCCATTTGGGAATTTATTGGTGCTGCTTGGGCCAGCGCGCCGCTTCGAACCCCTCGTGGAGCTCTCATCGATCGAGGAAGCGAGAAGCTGGCTTGAGGTAGCGCTCACTCGCGCCAGTTTTGACGCTGTTACTGCGCTGAGGTCCTCGTAGGACAAGTCATCGCGCGATCTTATGAATTAGAGTCTCGGAAAATAGTGACAGGTGAGCATCTTGAAGGGAGACCAATCATGAAAACATTGATGGCGACCGACGGATCACATGAGGCGACAACCGCGCTGCGCACCGCGACTCGCCTCTTGCGCAGGAGGGACAACGAAGTTCACGTAGTCTGCGTCGCGCCGGAGTTTTATGAATCAGGAAGCCAGAAAAACGACGAGCGTGTTCGCGATGAGTATCAGAGACGCATTGCACGAGAGACGGAGACGATTCTGGAGCGTGCCCACAAAACTCTGCTCGCAGAAGGAGTCAGTGCGAAGACCCGCGCCGAGACCGGTTCGCCAGGCAAAGTGATCGTGCGTCTCGCTGACGATTACAACGTCACTGTCCTTGGAGCTACAAGCCAATATGATACGACAAGGCCGGGCATCGGCTCTGTTGCGAGTAGAGTAGTCGAACATGCGCCGGGGATCGTGCTTGTCTGCAGGGAACTAGGCGGAGGAAGCAGCCTGCGAATCTTGCTTTGTGTTGACAGTTCACGGGCGTCCCAGCAAGCCCTCAGTGCGTTGACCACCTATCTAAACACTGAATCGGCTGAAATCACGCTCATGCATGTCGTCGAAACCCCTTGGGTAAATCTCGGCCTCGATCGGGATTGGTTCGACCAGGGAGGAGAGACGAGAGAGCAAAGGAGCTCAGAGATTCAGTTGGAAGAAGAGTTGCAGAGCGAAGCCAACGAAATAATCGAGGACGCAGCGGAACAACTCACGCGACATGGCCTCGATGTGACGACAGTCATTGCCGAAGGGAATCCTGCCACTGAGATTCTGGGACAGGCGGAACAGGGTGAATATGACCTCATCGTCCTGGGGGCCACTGGTGCTACCGACATGAAGCACAGAATGCTCGGAAGCGTTTCAGCCAAGGTGACCGGGCAAGCGCCTTGTTCGGTGGCAGTTGTCAAGTAGTCGAATGTCCGCAGATTGCGGTCAACCTGATCGCATGGTCTGCAATTCGGAACGGGTTTGGAGCAGTCGCAGCACGTCCCCCCGTGAGATGATGCCCGCAACACTACCCTTCAGCACCACTGGCAACTGGTTCACATCTTCGCGTCCCATCACCTCCAGCGCCTCTGTGACAAGCGTGTGCGGATCGACCGTATGCAGCTTTTCGAGCGGCAGCATCACCGCATCAACAGTCGTGTACGGCCATCTCGTCCGCTCGACGCTCTTCAATTCATGCGGCGTGATGATTCCACTGATGCGGCCTTGCTCCTCTACGACGAAGCAGCGATGACCGGTGCGCAGCAGATACTCGTCCACAAAGGTCTGAAGGTTGTCGCGCGAGTCGATCACGGGGTAATTGAGCGTCATCACGTCGCCGACGCGCACGCCGCGCAAGCTTTCGCTCGTCTCCAAGTGCGCACGACTTGCGCGCGCCGCGTCGAGCAAAAACCAGCCAATGAAGACGAGCCACAAGCCACCGAACCCTGCACCGCCGAAGAAGCGAAGGATACCGACAATAATCAATCCGAAGCCGACAGCCGAACCAGCGCGCGTGGCTATGCGCGTCGCCCGCACTGCGTCTCCCGTGACCCACCAGACGATGGCGCGCAGCACGCGCCCACCGTCCAGAGGGAAGCCCGGAATCATATTGAA
>CAZVHN010000252.1:0-2755 GCA_964626895.1 uncultured Chloracidobacterium sp.
GGCGTTGACTGTCCCCGCGGCGTGCCACTACCACCTGAGCGCATGCCGCTTTTTCGCGCCGGCCAGTTACGCAAAAGCTGGCATTACGTTTCCTTCTGGAGTGGAGAGTTATCTTTCTGTGCGGCGCGCGCGAGCGTTGGATCGCTGCAACAGGAGTACTGGGGTATTTGGGATCGCGAGGCGCGGCAGTTCCGTGAGGGCTCGCATCGCTTTACGCGCCGCGTGCAACTTGAACCGAATCGCGTGCAAGTGCGCGACGGCGATGCGGAAATCGACGTCACGTTTGAGTCGTGCAGCAGTTTCGAAGTCTACCGGCCGGCCGGCCGGGCCTATATCTGGTCTCACAAGGACTATCATCGACAGGCGCGCGGCATTGTGCGCTACGGCGGGAAGGCGCGCGAGGTTGCCGGCGTCATCTTTGTCGACATCAACGCCGGCTACCACGAGCGACGCACGCAATGGCGTTGGGCGGCCGGCGCGGGGTTGGACCAGCATGGCCGGCTAGTCGCCTTCAACGCCATTACCGGCCTGTTCGACACGCCCAACCAGAGCGAGCGCACAGTCTGGATCGAGGGCGACGCGCAAGAGGTAGGGCCGAACAGTTTTGCCGACGACTTGTCGACTGTCTCCTTCGCCGAAGGCGGCACGTTGCGCTTCCAACCCGAAGCGCTCATCGAACAACATGACAACTTGCTCTTCATCCGCTCCGACTACTTCCACTGGTTCGGGAGCTACACGGGCACACTGCCCGGCGGCATTGAGTTGCGTGAAGCCTACGGTGTCCGCGAGCGCCACGACGCGCTCTGGTAGCAGCGCCAAGCTGCATCCAAATAACTACCGCGTCTAACCGAGGCTCAGGCTTCCTGCGGTTGCCTCTGAAACCAATGCTGTTCCGTAGCGAAATAAGTCCACCAAATCAGAAAAAGCTGGAACGGCACTCTGATTAATAAGTACGCCGGGCCGGCGGCATGGCCTCCGAACTCCACCTGATTAATAGCCGAATAGATGTTGGCCGGGAGGATTCCCACCAGCATCAAGATCAAGCAAACTCCAGTTAGTCTCATCAGGCCTGGAATCCACACACCCAGAGCTCCCAGTAATTCTAGTACTCCAGTCAGGTAGATAAGCTCGACGCGGTACGGGATAGCGGGCGGCAACATTGCCGCCATCTCTTCGGTCCTGATGAAATGCCCAAGCGATGTGAAAAGAAAGAAGAGTGAGAGGCCAACTCTTGCTCGGGTGCTCGCAGAAATTCGGAAACGAGTAGAGCGATTCACCAAAGTGAGCGCCAGGAACGGGACCACGAGCAATAGGAGAAGAAATAGCAGTTGCATTTATAGTGGATCTTGATGCCTTCGTTCCGGTGCCGGGTGGCTCTTAAGGCGTCGTGACTAGCGGCAGTTCAATGAAGCTCGCGAGTTTGAGATTATCGCCCGACGTATAGATCCGCTGTGTGGCCTTGCGATAATCCCCTGGCTTGGCCCAGAAGATGTTAGGAACGAAGGTCTGCGGATTACGGTCGTACAGCGGGAACCAGCTCGACTGAATCTGCACCATGAGCCGGTGGCCCGGCAGGAAGACGTGGTTCGCCGTCGGAAGAGCGTAGCGATAGAGGAGCGGCTTGCCGGCGCCGAGGGGTTTGGGCGTCTCCAAGCTTTCGCGATAGCGGCCACGGAATAAGTCAGCTGAGACCATCAGTTGGTAACCACCCATGCCGGGTTGCCCGGCGACCTGGTCTGGATAAACGTCGATCAGCTTGACCACCCAATCAGAATCAGTCCCGCTCGTGGAGGCGATGAGGTTGGCGATCGGCTCGCCGCTGATCTTCACCGGAGCGGGCAGGACTTCGGAGACGAAGGCCACGACATCCGGGCGGCCTGACGCCTCGCGCTGACCTCGGTCATCTCGGTCCACACCTGCGCGCCGATGATCGACTTCGACATTCGGCCGAATTTTACTTCATTCCCGCCCTCTTTCAAGTGTCTTTGCGCTAGCAGTCAACGGTAGAAATCGAGGGCGGCCTCAGCTCTTAGCCGCTGTTAGGCCGGTCAGGTTTTGTTAGGGTCCGAACCTTTGTCTGTACTCACCGGAGGTGATGAACGCTTTGACCATTTCCGCGTTAATGAAGTTACCGTTGAACTGGTTGAGCTTGTTCAACCAGAAATTATAGCCATCGAAGTTGGTGTCAGGCGCTTCGTTTGGATGGCGGCGCAGGTAACCGAAATACTGAATCAGCACGAACGCTTTGTTGAACTCCTGTTGGATCAATGTCGAGTTCTCCGCAACCCGGCGCAACGCCCGCGCCCGCGCCGCCAGGTCGACGGTTGTGGTCGCCCCGCCAAACTCGTCAATGGCCGTCTGCCGCTCCGCCGCGGATGGCGTGACGCCGGCATTCGTGAAGAGCGCGTCGACAAACTGAGCGGGTGTCATTGTCGTCGGATGAGCGGTAGCGAAGCGCGACCGCGAAACGAACGCCGCAGCGAAGGCTTGCTTATTGTTCTCCAGGACCTGCTCCCAGCCAGTCTGTCCGACTACCACGCCCTTCCCAATCCGCTGTGTATCCGGCAGAAACTCGTTGTAGATAACTGGCACAGGCGCGCCGAGCAAGTCGTCGTAAGCCGCCTTGTATATCCGGTGGACTAGGTAGCCAGTCTCTTGAAATTCAATCGACAGGAAGAACGCGGCTGAGACGTTGATGCGCTTGAGTTCAATGCACTGAGTGTCCGCGCCGCACGAGGTGATCTGGTTGGTCCAA
>CAZVHN010000253.1:0-2990 GCA_964626895.1 uncultured Chloracidobacterium sp.
CCACAGCAGTTGTTGCATCGCTTGACTTTGATCGGCACGCGCGTACCGATGATCTGATCGACATTCTCCGAAACCTCATCCCAAACTATCTGACTCTTCTCATATTTGGTGATGTGCCGGAAGCGGTCAGGACAGAGTTGAGAGCCTACGTCGCGGGTGGCGAAAGCTCTGTTCTTAGTGGTACACCAAGACTTCTCGGCTTGTGGAACATGGAGTCTAATTCTGTCTCCTGGCAAATTGCGGGAGAGATTCCAGACGCCGCTTCTGAGGCTGATTTGTGTGGGCCATTGGAGCGGCAGGGGTTTGCTGAATTGAGAGGTGCGGGACCACAAACACTGCGCTTAGCGCGCGACATCGCCGATGCATACCCAGATTGCATATCCTTCGATTCACAGAATAATCACATTAGCTTCTACTCAAGCGCGGTTAACCTCTCTGTTGCTGACTATCGGTCTGCCTTGAATCTAGCTTTTGAATCCTGGATGAGAAGGAATACCGAACCTTCATTCGTGTTCTCGTGTCCGGAAGGCGAGGCAATCCGCATTCCGACCGGTCGTTTAGTGCGCCGCTTCCTGAGCGTCCTACTCATGTTTCAGCATTTTCCTGTTCTGGCGGCATCCGTAAGCGGGCGCTTTTGGCATGTTCTCGCGGCGCTTGGAAAAACGGGAACTCTTTGTATCGTGACCGACTGTGCGGCAAGCTATTTCGTTGCGACTACCTTGCTCCGGAGCAGATCCGAGTCTCCCAGTATTCAGATCTTTAGTGCCGAGGTGACGCACTATCCTGGGTCCCAGGTGATTCTCTTCGTGGATGGTATATATCGAGGAGAGACGCTTCGGCGCCTTGTCCGGAAACTTGAAGTACTTGGAAACTGGAGTGGTTGCGTCATTTCGGCCGTCGATATGCGTAGGGCGCCGCTTCCAAAACTGCTCGATCTAGATTGTAGAGTGGAGTCGCTCCTCGAGTACTGCTTCGACGCCGAAGAGTGGTCAGGCGCACAGCCCGAGAGGATATATGAAGTTGATACCACAACTCATACGGTTGAGAAGCGGACCTCCGAGTTCCGGGAGCTTGGGCGAACTCCGCCTCTAGATGAGTTTCTCGGTCGTCACCCGGAGTTTTTCCGGGCCGGACTTCATAGGCTAGCAGACGGTCGTCTGCAGACGATCTCCGTGGACACAGCGCGGCTGGTTGCTGAGGAGAGCGGCTTTCTGGTTGACGCCGCTGCCAATGACTTGTCGCAGCTTCTGGTGGAACTACTCGTGGATCGTGTGCGCCGTGACTGCGTTCTCTTCTGCCGGCCCGAGAGTCACGTCTATCGCATCGTAGCGCGACTCGGTGCCGAGCTTCAGCGACGGGTGCCTTCGCTAAGCCGCATCTACCTCAGCAGCCTTCGCGTAGCGCCTTTGATTCCGAGGCCCAGATTCCCGCAGGGCAGTCTCTTGGCTGAGTGTCGGTTGCTCGCTGGGCAAGCATCCTTCGTGGAGAAGGATGAGCCACGAAGTGGCTTTGTGGCCATCTACCTTGATGACGCAGCCATAACAGGGCGCTCCTTGCAAGATTTCATCGTGAAGGCGACCACCCTTGAGGCGTCGAGACCAAGTGCGATTGTGACCTTTGTCCTGATCAACCGCCTGAGCCCGAGGGAGGTCCGGTTTCATGAGGTATGTCGCTACCTGCAGCCCACTTTGGAACAGGGGGCGGTGTCGAACGATCGGACGAAGCCGATCCCATACCGTTTCGTATCACTCTTTCGGTTGCTAGTTGGCGTGTTGGGTGAGGAATGGCGAAGCGGTGTGTTCGAGGTTATCAGAGCACTCCGCGAGCGGGAAGCATATTTTGACGAGCGACTGAGGGCGTATACGGCGGCCGTACAGCAGCGACTCGACACCGTAGTGCGTAGCACCGGGCCGAGATCCACTGCTACTGCGGTAGTACGACATCCTCACTATGTTGGCGACGGTGGCAGTGTTGGGTTTGATACTAGAGTCGTTCGCTTGAGGCACCTTCTCGCCTTGAACGCGCAGAACGAAGGGGTGATGAGTGAAGTGCTGGATGGCGTCGTTAGCCTGGCGGCAGAAGGTTCGGGCGACCTGGCTGCGATGTTTGCCCTGGAGCCCGAGCTTCTGGAGGAAAAACTTCTTGAATCGACGTGCTGGCCCCCAGTCATACAATTGTGTCGCCGACTTATCGCCTCGGGAGGCGACGATGCCAGGAAGAGCGACGCGCTCGCGATCCTGCATCGGCGGCCTGAGGAGCTCATCGCTCAGATCGGGCCCATATTGGCGTCGATTCGACACGATACAGCGTTGCTTGCGCAGCTCGGCAGCTCCCTCCTTAGTTTCGCTCGGCCGGGTAGCGGCTGGTTGACTCGGATTCGAACGTCTCTTGAACGAATCACGGATCGGACCTTGGTCGACGCGGTTGCCTGGTTGCGGCTGATCCTTGATGTACCCGAGCGCGTTGAGGTCTTGTATGTCATTCGCGATCGGAGTGACGCGTATTCTCGGGTTCAGTACTTGGTGTCGGCGACTTGGCCCCACGTGCGAGGTTTCCATGAATGGCAGCGGTTCGCTCCGGGCATGATGGACACGGAACGGCTCACAGGCGAGGAGCTCGAGCTTGGGACTCGTTGCATCGAGTTCGCTGAGCGTGTCCTATTGCCGGGGCTGGCAGCCATGCGATTTCTCAGTGCTGGCGAGTTGCCGCCCGAGGAGACGGCGCGCTTGTGGGAAGTCTTCCTTGAGGGAAACCGGAAAGTAGTTGAACTGCGTCACTTGCTACAGGATCGTTTGGCCGCCGCTCATCAGGAACGGACCCGCTGCAGCGAGATCTGGACGGCACTACGGCACCTTACATTGAAGGCAGCGTCGCCGTATATTTTCTTGGGAACCGCGGCGGAGGTCCCCGTTGGTAGCGAACCATCAAGCCTGGAGGTTCAGCTGCCGAAGTTGTTCTGTTGTCCATTTCTCCTGCTTCAACAACTGGCG
>CAZVHN010000254.1:0-5476 GCA_964626895.1 uncultured Chloracidobacterium sp.
CCACTTGCGCTCGCCGTCCTTGAGGTCGATGCACGCAAGGTTGCTGCCGGCGAAGCCGAAGGCATTGCCCTCGTGAACGACGAAGTCGTTGAAGTAGGGATTCAGCCCGAACGAGTTCCAGCGCTCTTCGACGGTCCATCCGCCGGGTCCGTTTGCGAATGCAATGCGGCGCATGCCGTTTCCCTCGCCGTCGTGGATCAGGACGTCGCCGTCCGCGGTCAGGGCCGGCTGCACGATGCGGGCGCCGGGCGGCAATGGGTGCTCCCACAGTCGCTTGCCATCGGTTGGCGCGACGCTGGTCGCGCCAGTTCCGCTCAGCAGCAGGATCTGCGGGACTCCCTGAATCGTCAATAGATGTGGCGAGCTGTAGCCACCACCGCCTTGCGGACCGAACCAGCGCGGCTCGCCCGTGGCCAAATCGTATGCGGCAAGCGTGCCGGCGGTGGCGACGGCAACGATGTCGCCAACCACCAACGGCGAGCTCGCAAAGCCCCAGGCCGGGACTTTCGTCTTGGTGTCGGACGCCGCGTTGCGCGACCACACGACGACGCCGTTACCGGAGTCGAGCGCGTTCAGGATTCCGGTCCCACCGAATGTGTACACGCGACCGTTGCTGAGGGTCGGCGTACCGCGCGGGCCGGCGCCGGCATTCGACTCCCAGAACCGGGCCGCGTCGCGGTGTTTCCACACCAGCTTGCCGTTGGTCACGTTGTAGCAGGCGACGACCTCGTCGGCGCCGCGCTGTTCCTGGGTGTAGAGGAGGCCGCCAGAGACGGCGAAGGACGACCAGCCCGGTCCGATCGGCCGGCGCCACAACTCAACCGGCGGCGACTTCGACCAGTCGGTCTCGATCCGCACGCCGCGAATGATGCTGTCGCGTCCGGACCCGCGAAAGCCGGGCCAATCGGCTCCCGTATTCGCCGCTGCCGGAGCCACCACAACTGAGGCGAGCGCCGGCGGCTCGTCGCCTTGCTGGGCCAGGAGCCGTTCCTCGGGAGTCTTGGTCCAGCGCCAGTGGAAATCGTTATCGAGATTGGCTGTTGGGCCACCGGTCCGAAGAAGCGTGAACACCCCACACACGAGAACGATGATGACCACCAGCGACGCGCGCCGAAGTCCGTCAGAAAAGCGTCGGCTGGCCACCGCCCAGGCGACCAGGGCCAGGCTCAAGACCGGGATAGCGACGACATAGAGCAGCATCCCCATCCCGCCGCCGGCAATCGACTCGTGGACGAGGCGCTTCGTCGCAAGTAGTGCGACGATCATCAGGACGATAGCGCCGAGGCGCTCAAACCATTGCGCGCGGCTGAAGAGCAACCACCACACGAGGATAGCCAATGCGCTCAGGGCGCCGCCGAGCAACCCGTAGAGCGCCGCCTCGGGTATGAGGAAGGGAACGACAAACCAGGCCAGCGCCAGCAGCGCCGCGGCGACCACGCCGGGCCACAGCCGGAGCGGCTTCTTAAGCTTCGGTTCGTCGGTCTGTGCGATCTCCATAACAGACCCATACGCTCCGCAACAGGCCGTTTGTTCCCTGGTTTCTTGGCGGGACTCTACGTCTGCATCGGATGCCAAGCAAGATGATAGTCACTCCCCGTAGAACTTGAGGAGTGTGACCATGTGATGAAACGGTGACTGGTCCAGACATGATCGCACCGTTGCAATGGAGCTGGTTTTGTCGATGCTACCTGATCGCGATTGGATTGATGATCGCCTGTACGCCGCCAGTGATGCGAGCGGGGCCGAGCGTGAACAGGAATTCCCAAGCCCGGTCCTTTACCATTTCCTCGGTATGCATGTTCTCAAGTACGTGAATGCCGTTGAGCGGTATTAGGATCTGGTGGACCTCAAAAAAGCCGGCGTCCTTTTCGAAGGGAATCACCTCCATGCTCCATGTGTCGGTGCCGACCATCGCAACTTCTAACGAGGCGAGATACTTCGCGCCTTCCCTCCCAAGTCCCGGTCCAACTGAACCGAAACGCTTGTTGTCCTTACTGAGCAGCTTTAGCCAGCCGGTGTAGAACAGTACAACGTCGCCCTTTTCGATAAATTTAATGCCTTGGCGCATCATCGCGCCTTCGATCTCGGCACGATTGAATGCCGTCCCCTCTTTGACAATGTCGGTGTTGAAGTAACCGGCCATGTCGAGAAGCACGCCACGCGTTGCGACCGCCGGCACATTCTCTATGCCGAGCTTCTTCAGGCCGTCCGTCATTGCAAAGTCGGCGGCCTTGTTGCAGTTATAATAGAGATTGTCGACGCCGACGTGGCCCAGTCCATCAAGTTGAGAACCGATTCCTACCCACCCCGTAATGATGTCGTCGTTATACGTGGATTTGGTCGGGCCGAGCGTGGCTCCAGCGGACTGGCCCGGCTGAACTACCGTTATCGCGAAGGTGCGAGGTGGGTAGGCCGGCGTGTCCTTGTTTGTCTCAATCCCGAGTCGATAAGCCTTGCCGCGTGTTACCAGCTTTGAGGCCGCAAGCGTTTTCGCCGGGGTCACATAGTTAAGATTGCCGATCTGGTCATCAGGCCCGAACTTCGAAGCCGTCAAACAAGGCTTTTGCTGGGCTTGGGTGCCGACAGTCAAGACTACGACAATCACACAGGCTGCAGACAGCCTTGCCGCAGAGTTCATTCTCATAGTTCTTTCCTCCTGTGCGCCGGGTCCCAAACCTATTAGGCCGGAACCATTTTTAGGAAACGTGTCGCGCAATTCTTAATACGTTAGGCTGTGACTGCCTGCCCCGCCGAGGCCCTCTGAGCCAGCCACTGCGAGCGAATCAGATCTTCCGAGAGTCATATGCCCAGTGCAGCAGCGCTTGCCGCTGCTTACGCCGACAGTTCAAATCACGGGGTCGGCAGTTCTTCACTACCTGCACAACATGCCGCCGAACACCCCGCCACCGGCGGATCTGACGTTCATCGTCCGGGCAGCGTCTGCCCAAAGAGTACCGGCAGTACCACTGAAACCAACCCCGCGGGTCCTCATGGTAGATCCAGCCTTTGGCCCTCCATACCGACAGTGGCTGTGAGGCATTCACGCCAAAGTAATTCAGCTTCGGATCATGGCGTTCCGGGCATAGTTTGGCGTTGTCGAACCAATCCACAGGGTACTCCGCGGCGCAGTCGGTCATGTATTTGCCGCCGAATACTCCGAGCGCCAGCATCTGCTTTGGTGTCAGTTCGGGGCGGAAGTCCGGATGAAAGTTATCGCTCATAGGCTCCGTCAGCAGGTAAACGTAGCTCTGCTGCATCAGGTCATTGACCTCTATCCGTCGCTGCTTCACCTTCCCCTCACCGCTCATCGAAGTCATCTACTGTCTTGATGTCTAACGCCCGAATTAACCCGCGCCGAGCGAGCAGCCTTCAATTTACATCGAAGGAAGCATCTTGAAAAACGTGCTATCGAGGCGTCGGGTTGAATGAGTTGTTAGATTGCGCGGTAAACATCACCAATCTACCTGCTGAGCACCCATTATTACTCACCACACGCAAAAGGTATCGTCTTGCTCATGGATGATGGTTGTTTCTGCCCAATAATACGCGCAGAAATCTTTACCGGCTGACAACCCGTGTCATAAAGCCAGAAGGCGGCGTAAAACTTACCGCTATCTCCAAATAAACCAATCTCGCTCGTCCTTTTTAAGAGAACCCGGCGTGACGCGGTGGCAGTAAACTCAACCTTACGTGATGGCGACGGTTCTTCACGTGAGGGGTTTCCAGTGATTTCGACCAAAACCAATGTTGAATTCGATGACCCCTCTGCATCTCCCTCTCCAATAATTGTGTTCCAGAAAGTGAAATCAGGTTTAGCGAGTACATCACGCGAGAATATTCCTTTCCCATCGTAGAACAGCATCGCCCTAATGCCAGTGATCTTATATGGAGGCGTAGAGGACACCGGGCGTACCGCCATCACTTCCAGATTGGTGGAAAATATTAGCAAGCCGATAAAGAGCGGCATGGCTAACCTCGTGCACAGAGCTAATCTACTCATGACAGTTTCCTTCCCAATCAAATCTGACACACCATAGCAATCTAACGCAGTCCGCTGCAGCGTGATGTTAGCTGGCGCTCTGCCTTCATCCACCCTGCAGTGCCTGCAGCGACTCCGGCAGAGTTTGCCCGCCGTCTACCACGATGGTCTGACCCGTGATAAAGCCCGCCTCCTCCGAGGCCAAGAACGCCACCGCATATCCGATGTCCTCCACTGCACCAAGTCGCTGCAGCGGAATCGAGGCGGCCATCGTATTGATGTACTCCTGCCCCAGAGCGACCACTCCTTCAGTGAGCACATTGCCTGGCAAGACGGCGTTGATGGTGATCTTGAATTCTGACAACTCAATGGCGGCGGTGCGCATAAATCCCAGCATGCCGGCTTTGGTCGCCCCGTAGTGCGACCACCCCGGGTAGCCCGTGAGGGGACCCGTGATGGACGACGTAAGCACGATGCGGCCCGCCTTGCTCTTCTTTAAGTATGGCAGACAGGCTTTGATGCTGAAAAACATGCCCTTGAGGTTCGTCGCCAACACGTCGTCCCAGGCGGTCTCGGGCATCTCCTCCAGCTGGGCTTGCGGGAAAATGCCAGCGTTCGCGCAGAGGATGTCTACCCCGCCAAATGCTGCGGCTACGGTGGCCGCGACGTGCTCCATGGTGGCTTGATCTTTGACATCGCCTCTACAGAATATGATGGTTCCTCCGCCCGGCCTTAAGGCCTCCACTGCTGCAGTGCCGTCGTTTTCGTTCCGTCCCATCACACAGACCTGGGCGCCGAGTCCCGTGAAGACTTTGGCGATTCCCTTGCCAATGCCCTTGGTGCCACCCGTCACGATGACGGACTTGTTCCTGATTGATGTCAGCACGAGAGCCTCCTTTGGTCTCAAGTCACGAAGAGTCCGCCCTCTATCCCGTACAGCAACCACAGGGGGATACGCCGACTGCGCTGGAGTCCACCTGGGTCTGGGTGTCTTGGAACCAGCGTTTCGAGGTGTCCTCCGTATGCAGAAACTTGTCTCTGGAAGCCAGCTAACGCTGGGCATCAGCGGCGCGCACACAACCTCGGTACGGCCAAGTCTCGCGCATGAAGGGCGCGCTATTCGCGGTCGGCTGCAAGCGCTTGTTGAACTAAATCCGCCTGCGGGCGGATAGATAAAGACCCGGACCAATCACTCACACTTTCCCTTTTCTTCAACCAGTCAATGGCTACAGTATTCCTTCCAGGGAGGACCATGGTGTCTCGTCGAAAAGGCCACCGTTTTTCCCCTCCCCAGAAGGAGCTACAGCCATGACCACTAGTGCCATGTCACCGTTACAACAACGGATGCTTGAGGATATGCAATTGCGCGGACTTTCAGCAAGAACCCAGGAGGCTTACGCGCGCGCCGTCGGGCAACTGGCCCAGCATTACCACCGGAGCCCGGACCAACTCGGCGATGAAGAACTGCGCCAGTACTTTCTCTATCTGACTAACGAG
>CAZVHN010000255.1:0-2945 GCA_964626895.1 uncultured Chloracidobacterium sp.
TGCCCCCTTCCCAACCTGCAAATTACCGTCGGCCCTTTAGGTTTTCAGACAGTCTCAGGCGCTCTGGCACGCCGTTCTGTCTTGATTCGCTGCGATCTAGAATCTCACGCAGATTAGCCGTTTAATAGAAGATATCCAGAATTGATGGAGCACTGAAGGGTTGCGCAGCGGGGAAATTCTGCCAGGGGCTGGGCAACGATACCTGGGCCCGCGGGTTGCACTCTGAGCCTGTCTTGCGATGGCAATCGAGGTCACATCTGTATCCGAACGACGGTTTGTCTCCGTCCGAAGAATCGCGCATAGTTTTCGCCAGATCTTTCGGTTGGGCAAACGCGCCGCGCGGCGGACTGCATTTCAAGTCGTTTTTCTCATCCTGGTGCTTGCGGCTGTTGTCGCGAGTGATTCCTTCCTCCGGTCTTACAAGTACCACTCAAGAATTATTGACGCACGCCTGGCCAGTGGTTATCTAACGAGTCGTCCCGGACTCTATGCCGCGCCGAGAACAATTCGGGCGGGCCAGGGTTTCTCGCAAGATGATCTGGTAGCAGTCTTGCGGCGCGCCGGCTACACAGAGACTGCGAGTAGCGATGTCTGGAGTGGCAGCTTTTCCAGGCAAGACTCGGCTGTGGAAATTCGGCCCAGGCAGGCCAATCAGAAGAGTCGTCCGCAAATCGTTCGGGTCAGTTTTCAAGGAGGCAGGGTTGCGGGATTGGTAACGGACGAAGTTCCGCTCGAATCGTTTACTCTCGAGCCGGAGATTCTGACAAATGACCTTTCCTCGAAAACAGGGAAACGGAATACTCTGAGCTACAGTGACATCCCGCCGCTTCTGGTGCAGGCCATTCTCTCGATAGAAGATCGTCGCTTCTTTGAACACCCGGGTCTGGACGTATTCGGCGTCGCCCGCGCCATGCTGCGCAACGCAGGCGACGAACGAATCGGCCAGGGCGGCTCAACGATTACCCAGCAGCTCGTCAAGAATACCTACCTGTCCCCCGAGCGCACCTTGCGCCGCAAGTATGCGGAAGCGATGTTGGCTTTTGCACTGGAGCAGCGGATTTCGAAGCAAGATATCTTTGCGCTCTACTGCAACGAGGTTTACCTGGGCCATCGGGGCGCGGTTGCCGCTCGCGGAGTAGAACAAGCGGCGCTGATTTACTTCGGCAAGGAGCTGAAGAATCTCTCTTTGAGCGAAGCGGCCACGATCGCCGGGATGATCCAGGGGCCATCTCGTTATTCACCTGAGCGAAATCGAGAGGCGGCGCAGGCGCGACGAAACCTGGTGCTGGCGGCAATGGCTCGGGATGGTTGGATCAGTACTGAGCAGTCGATAACGGCTTCCAACGACCCACTCGCCGTGGTCGCGTTGCCAGATACATATCATTCTCAAGCTCCCTATTTCATTGACTACGTCAATCGCGTTGCCGAGTCGCAACTGGAGGTCTCAGGTGCGACCCAGCAGATCTACACGACGATCGATTTGGATCTGCAACAGCTTGCTGAGACCGCAATCGATCGCCAGCTGGAAAATCTCAACGGGATATACAAGAACCGCGCGGTGAAACCTCAAGCGGCGCTGGTGGCCCTCGACCCGGGCACCGGAAATGTGCTGGCGATGGTAGGCGGCCGGGAATACGGTGAGTCGCAATTGAACCGCGTCACCGACGCGCGCCGGCAGCCTGGTTCGACCTTCAAGCCGTTTGTTTATGCAGCGGCACTGGAAGACGGATTATCACCGGTCCAAATGTTTACCGATGCGCCTCGTAATTTCGTTTACGATCGAAACCGAATCTATCGTCCGGCAAACTTTGGTGGCGGCTATTCCGGTCGCGAAGTAACCATGCGCAACGGTCTGGTTAATTCGCTTAACATCGTCACAGTTGACGTCGCGATGCACACCGGCCTCGCACGCATAGCAAACCTGGCATCACAGTTTGGATTGCCGAAACCTGAGCGATACCCTTCGCTGGCGTTAGGCACGACCGAAGCAACACCGCTTCAGCTCGCGGCTGCTTATGCGGCGTTTGTTAATGGCGGGCGACGTGTGGAGCCTAAGGTAATTGCCATTGACTCCGAACCTCCGGGCACAAGTACATTTGACCGTGAACAGCCGCAGGTGATTAGTCCGACGACGGCCTACATGATTACAAACATGCTGACGGCTGTGGTTGATCAGGGAACGGGTCGGGCCGCCCGTGGCGCGGTAAAGGGAACTGCCATTGCCGGGAAGACCGGAACATCGCGCGATGGTTGGTTTGTCGGCTACACGCCCAATCTGGTTTGTGTGGTGTGGATTGGCTTCGATGACAACAGCCAGCTCGGCTTGACCGGGGCTGCGGCAGCATTGCCGGCCTGGATCGATTTTGTTAAGAGTGCAGTGGCGCTAAGGCCAGAACTTGGCGGCCGCACATTTGAATGCCCTGAAGGAATCAAGTTCGTCGAGATCGACGCGGAGAGTGGTTTGATCTCGACTGTTTCTTGCCCTAACCGCCAACTGATAGCCGTTACCGATCGGCTGGCGCCCAACTTTGAATGCTACAACCATGGCAACCCTCCTGACTCAGATACTTATCACGAAGAAAGTATAGGGCCTTCCGTTGACCAGGCTGAAGTAGCGGAGCGCCGCAGGACCGCACCCAGGGAATCACTCGTTTCTATGGAATTGAAAACCTTGAGATCGACTCGTGTCGATGTGGATGCACGTGGTAAGCGGACGCTTGTAAACGACATGCGGTAGCGGTCACGAACACAGATTCAATGTTCAAAAGGATGGCTCAAGTCCCACTGATTTTGCAGGTAAGGAAGGCGGACCCTGTCCCCGCTCTTACGACGAAGACAGGAATCGTTTAGGCAACAACTCAATTCATTCTTGTTCTCCAAGGGAGCTTCATCACATGGCTCGCTAATGGTCGAACCTCGATCTCTCAGGCGATGCTAAGTGGTGT
>CAZVHN010000256.1:0-3415 GCA_964626895.1 uncultured Chloracidobacterium sp.
ACTCCCCCGTGGGCGAGCGTTGCGCGACGCCCACGGATCGGCGAAAAGAAAAATGTCTGAATCTTTTCTCCACTCCCCCGTGGGCGTCGCGCAACGCTCGCCCACGGCTATTGACTTAAATCCCTTCAGGATTCGAAACAAATTGAATCTGACTACTTCTTCACCACCGAAAGTATCCGTTCAATCAACTTGGCATCATCTGGCAACAGCCCGGACTTGGGCAGACGCGGCGTCAAGGTGGCCCAATTTGGGTCCATTGCAAACACGCGCCGAAATAGCGGGAGCGACTCATCTACTCGACCCATATTGACGAGGGCGATAGCATGCCAGTAAATCATCTCAGCGTTGTCGGGAACCAGTTTCTCTGCCGCGCCATATTCGCGCAGTGCTCCTTCGTTGTCTTTATGCTCGACTGCGAGATCACCAGCATTCATATGGTTGTAGGCGCGTTGGAGCTTCACCAACCGGCGCAGCTCTATTAAAGGTTCGGGACTGTCGTCAACGCGCAAGTCGAAAACGCGATCCTTCCATGCCTGGCCGGTTGGTTTCCCCGTAACGACGATCAGTGCTGCTGATTGTTTGCCGCGAATGTCGCCGCCCGCAGCTTGCGCAGCCTCAAGGGCAGCCAGCATGCGTTCAGCGAGGTCACCCTTTGCATTTTCAAAGGCCGCGGACATCGCCGGCCAAACCTTGTCGCTCAGCATTAAATTCGCTTGTACTGAAAAGTTTTTGCCGATGATATGGCCCGCTGCTTGAATATCGTTCTTGCCGGTCCATGCATCGACCCGTCCTTGAGCATCAATCATTGCCACCTGGCGGACTTCGCGGCCTTCGTCTCCGGCGGTCAGCGATTTCAGCGCGTCGGGCGCACTCTTACCGGCCCGCATCAGATCAAGACCAAGTTTTCCATAACTCGGGTCAACGAACGATTGTGTGGCCACGGCGCCGACTCCTGCTTCGGCCCAGGCGACGATAGGCCCGACGGAGAACCAGTGGGATTGCACTGCGACTCCGAGTTCGCCCGTACTTGGATCTCGCGCGACGATCGAAAAAGTGTGCACCGGGCGGGTAGGGATCGAGCGTTTTGCCTCAGCCTGAGCGTGCGTTCTCGTCGTTTCCAGTAACAGGCTTGCGACAAAGATACTCACTAGCAAAGAAGTTGCGATTACTCTCATAGCTTTCTCCCACTAGACAAGGACCAAATCTTGTAAATTCTGTAAATCATGTCAATTGACTTCTCATGCAGACTGCTGTGGTAGTTTCTTAAAAGCTCAAAGACTTTGACAGGATGGACAAGATTTACAGAATGGCTGAGATTCTGTCCCGGCTCAACCACCGCACTCTTTCTACGAGGCGAATGGATAAAAGGGTGTGTTGCGAAAGACCCAAAAGAAAAGCACGAAACCAAACAAGGCCCAGATGTACTTCGCGGGGAGAGTGTTCCTTCTAATCGGCTTTCCGCGGAGCACCGTGTTTGTGTAGCTCAACAGCGCGTACAGGAGGAAAGGCAACGCCAGGATCAAGAACGGATTCAACTGAAAGGCTGCGGCCAAATCGCCGTGCAGCAACTGGTGAAGCCCACGCGTCGTGCCACAGCCCGGACATGTAAAACCGGTCAACGTACGAAATGGACAACCAGGAAGGAAAGCCGTCTTGCCCGGCTCAAGCACAAAAATAAGAACGCCGGCGACGGCGATGGTCAGCCAAAGCAAAAACACGCTTAAGCGCCGATTGACTGCCTCATCAACAACCATGAGCAGGAAAACTATCACGAGACTCTGTCGGGGGAAAAACCTCGAAAGGGTCGTTGCGGAACGAGCCATGTCTCCAAAGATTAGACAACTCGATCTTGGCGATCGGGTGATGGTCCTCCAAGTCCAACGCGAGCGGCGGCCAGTTTTATGGAGTGCGGGTGGCAAGCGCAACGCGACACCGCTTTGGATTTCCTGTGATTTGACTCAACCAAAGCGCCGTCGCCGCTTCGCTCTGCCGGCGCACTCCAAAGTTAGCTGCTGATGCATTTGGCGAAAAGAGGCACGACATAGTCGTGCCTCGATAAACTGAACAGCGCATCCTGAAGTTGTTCAGAACCAGCCCTTCTTGTTCTGAATGTATGTGCGGACGAAGTCTTCATCAGACTTTGTGAGGTAGATGATTCCTTCCACCAGGCCGACAATGGAGCCGACTCCACACGTCACGAAGGTAATAACAATCTGAATAATCCCTTCAGTGGTGTAGCCAAGGACAAACTTATGAACCCCGAATCCGCCTAACAAGATTCCGCAGATGCCGGCGACGATCTTCTTGTCTGCGCCCATGGCTTTCCAGTCTGTCATCTGTCCGGGGTTCACAGACTGCATTGGCTGGTAGCCCCCGCCCACGGGCGCTAGCGGAGCCTGGCAGGTGTTGCAATATTGGGCGCTCTCGTCGTTGGTCGCGCCACACTTCGTACAGTATCTAGTCATTTGTTTTCTTTCTCCGCCGTTTCTTGATTAGGGCCGCGGTTCGGGAGACCTCGCGCTCGGAACAACGAGCCCGAGGTCAAAATCTTCCTGCGGGGCGGGGGGCCAGCCATGCCGGTTTTCTGATCCAGCAGGTGAGTTACCCCTGAATTGCGCCCAATCCCACGCCCAATACCATCAGCACGAGATAAATCAATCCCAGACCGAGGCCGAGGCCGATTGCGATGAAACTAAAGAGCTTTGCTTTCTTGGAGGCATCCATGGCGCCTTGTATGTCTCCGGAAGCTACTTTTCCATTAACCTGGGCGGCAAAGATGATCGCTACGATTGATAGAGGCCAGCAACAGAACAACGAAAGAATCGCCGGAATCAAGTAGTTTGGAACATTAGCCGGAGCGGCGGTTGGGGAAGGCGGGGGAGTCCACTGTTGAGACATTTTGAAGTTTCTCCTGTTTCTAACTAGTTTTGATAAAGCATTGCTTGCAATGAAAACTGTGCGCAGTCACTTTTACAACCCGGTGCCGTAAGGGCCACCAGGGCCTGCGCCAAAATTCTGCGGCGGCGGTTGGGCACCTTTTCGCTTTTCAAAAATAGGTACACCCACAATGCCGCCAATAGTAGAGAAAATCAGGATGAGAACAACGACTAAGAAAACGCTCAGGAGCAGCAGCGCAATTCCACTAAGCGGAAGCTCAACACCCGAACGCCGGAACTGTTCCTCCATCGTGGCGAGCCCAAAGAGCAGCGCCAGCGGAAGTTGAATGATCATGTAAATCAACGATCCAACCGCACCTGTCAATAGTCCCACTACCGCACCTTCACCCGTCGTAACCGGCGCCGGCGAATTCTTTATGTACATAAAGCTCGCCAGCAATCCTCCGAGAGCAGCCCACACACAGCAACAAGTGCTCACAAAGGGGACGACGCAGAGTATGCCCGCAATGAGGCCACCG
>CAZVHN010000257.1:0-3658 GCA_964626895.1 uncultured Chloracidobacterium sp.
ATCGAAGAAAACACCGCGCCGCCGGTTACGGGAATATCTCTAAAATCATCGGTAAAGTTGTAACGCGACGTGAAGCCCTGCTGCCTCTGGGCCAATTTAAAGTTCGCATCCAATTTCCCTGAAAGCACCTTGCCTTGCTGACGCGCCGGCAGGACCTGAGTGAATGTATTGGTACCGTATATGCCGTTCGGATTATTTGGAAAAGGATAGAGACTGAAAATGGCATCGCCACTAATCGTCGCCGGAAAGCTCACCACCGGCTGACCCGTGAAGGGATCGGCGGAAAGGCCGGTAGCCCCACTCCCGAAGATCCCGCGCTCCTCAACCGTAGGCACGGCAAAGCTAGCTTCCTGGGCCGCATTTATGTTCTGTCCTTCGGCCGAAATGAAATAGAACATGCTTCGTTCCGAACCACCGGGTTCGTTGGGCACCAATGGACCACCTAGAACGAGCCCTCCCTTTGTTAGAGTAAACGAGTCTTCGCCGCCGCTTTGGTTTGTGACTATTATTTGTCTGCCGTTAAGCAGCACAGGTTTTCCGCCGGCTCGGAGTGGCGTGGCGCTGTTGCCGAAGTTCGTATCGAAGAAGTTACGCGCGTTAAGCTGACTTGAATTGAAGAAGGTGTATGCGGTGCCGTGGGTGGCGTTGCCACCCGACTTGGACACAGCATTCACCTGGGCCCCGATGTTTCGTCCAAACTGTGCGGGCGCCAACAGAGTAATTGCTTGATACTCTTTAATGGATTCGATGGGTTGCGGAATGAGGGCCACAAAACCCTGTCGTCTTACCCCGATGTCTTCGTCGTTATTGTCAGAGCCATCCACGGTAAAATTGTTAGCTCGCGACCTTAGCCCATTAACTGCAAACTGCCCGGCTGAACCGACACCTGCGCCTAAACCCGGGCCGGCGACGCTGCCGAGTGTTTGAGGCGGCGGAGCGATTCCTGGCAGCAGGAGAGTTAGCTCATCAAAGGTGCGAACACGCGTGGCCGCACCGAGTGGCAACGTCGACACCTCCTCTTCGTTGAAGGAGCCGCCACGCCGGCCATCACTTCTGACAATGCTGCTGCGAACTTCCGTGTCTTCAACTCCCAGCGTTACCGTTGGCGACGGCGATGCTGTCGGCGTCACTGTTGCCGGGGCTGGATCGAGCGCCACCGGAACCGGCACGACTTCTCCGGTGTAGGTAATCTTCAAACGCTGCAGTACTTCGCGAGTCTGATATCCGGGCATTGAGACGCGTACTCGGTAAATTCCGGGAATAAGCAAGCCCTGGTAAAAGCGACCTCGAAAGTCGGCATTGAGACTGTGAATCAGTCCGGTTTGTTCGTTAATAATCTCCACGGCCGCACCTTTTAGCGCGACTCCGGTTTGGCTATCGCTCACGATGCCCTCGAAGGCGCCGGTGACCGTGTCTTGAGCTCGCACCTCGGTAAAGCCGGCTAAAAAGAGACAGGTGAGAAGGCCACCAATCAATGCGCGAACAAAACTATTGCCGATTGCCAATTGCCAATTGCCGATTGGTCGATGTGGAGGGAGGGTTGGTAACAACCAAGCAAATTGACAATCGGAATTTGGCAATCGGAAGACCATCACTTAAATCTCCTTGATAGAGATTGCAGTACATAATAGAGATGATTCAACCAGCGCCGGAGGCGCGGCAGAAGGTAGCCAGGGGCAAGCGCTTTGCGCGCTGCCCCTGGGTTACGTCAATAACGCGACCCGCCCTGAAAGGGCGTAAAGAACCTCACAAATCTGGATCTCCGGAGACGTTGAAACTGTACGCGATTGAATACACCATGTGGTGATGTTTGCTGCGCCCTTTCAGGGCGGGTTGTGTTTGTCGGACTTGATCCAGGGGCTGCGCGCAAAGCCGCTTGCCCCTGGCTACCTTCTGCCGCGCCTCCGGCGCTGGTTAGTTTACCCAGTCGCTGCTCCTCGGTGCTGTACGCAGAATGGCACGCGGCTGCTTGTCAAACTACACCAGTACCGTGCGTCGCGCACTCCTTCCGTCTTCATTTACCGCTGATGGCATGCGCGAGTAGAGATGGATTCCAGTGCTTGCTGTCCTTAACGTGCTGTACATGACACGAGGTACAGTTAGGTTTGTCTTTGGCAATCAGCACGCGGTTACTTCCGTGTTCGACTCTCCCGTTATGACATGCGCCGCAAGTTGTCTTCGGGGTGGTGCGATCAATGGGATGGAAGGACTCATGACAACTGGAACACGAGAGTTCACCCTGAAGGTTGCCCCGCATCCCGGGTCCGCTGCGGACGCGCTGCACATGGAGCGAGTGAAACTGTTTGCTGCGCCACTGATCACCGCTATCCGTGGGCAAGCGGGCGATTTCGATCTTTGTTAGCGCCCAGTCGCCGTCTTCCAGTCCTTGCCACGTCCATTTTTCATTGACCACCGGATAGCCGAAAGTGCCGCGATGCGGAGTGCTGACCCGCCGGCCATTGTACATGCTTTTGTTCGCATCGTTGTGGCAGGCGGTGCAGGTGGCGAGGGCCGCGTGGGCAGGATTGAACTCCGAACCCTGATGCTCCGCGTGACAGGAAACACACCCGATGCCCGCCGCAACGTGTGGCTTGATGACCGTGGCCGCGAACGTCTCTGTGTTGTGACAGGCGGCACACTTAGATTCCGTGCTGCCAGTCAGGGAATGGCAGTTGGTGCAGGAGTCGGCATTTGCCTTGATGGCGATTGGCGGGGCCATTTCCATCTTGTCCCGCGCATGACTTCGGGAAACAGGCGCCGGTGCGTAAGCATTGGCATACCAGTAAGCTGCCGCGATTGACAGGACGCCAACTATCACAGCGCCCCAGATGAAAAACGAAATCGGAAAACGCCGAGCGAGGTCTGATGTGGGGGTCCAGTTAGACTGAGCTTTGCCTGCACGCCTCTGGCTCCTGGGAAACAAATGCGAGGGGCGCACCATTTTCCCCGCCTCGCGAATGCGTTTGTCCCAAAACAAATCGAGAGCCTTGTTACCAGGAAGCGGCGCGGCGCGAGGCTTCGCAGCTTTCTTCCCCTCCGGCAACAATTCCAAGGTACTCACGTCAGGGCCGGCGGCAGCAGATGCATCGACAACGGTGCCGATTTGTAAGGAGACCTTAAGCACGAGCGCGCTTTCGTCGCGATCGATCTCCAGCCGAAACGGGCCGATCTCCACCACGTCGCCCGGCGCCAGAGCCTGATTTTCCTCCACCGCCCGCCCATTTAATCTTGGAGGGTTTCCAGCCCGCAGACTAAAAAGGTAGTAGACGTTGTCGATCCACTTTATGCCTGCCTGGGCTCGAGGAGGGCTTCATGGTTCGTGAGTTCCTGAGGCATCTCGGTTTTATACTACTTAAGTTAGGAAAGATAAATAATCAACTCTTGGGTTATTGGTGCAGTGTGATAGTTCTCTCATGCTAAACTCTCTGCACGATATGACGAAGGAAGGGTTGCGACTGTTCATTTGAAAATGTCAGCGGATTCACTCTACTCCATTCCCCTCGAACAACAAGTAGGACAATTTTTCTACATTGGTCTTCCGGGCACAGAACTCGAGGTTGAGACGCGCAACCTGATCGAGGAGGTAAAACCCGGCGGGATCATCATTTTTGGCCGCAACGTTGCCACTCCGCAACAGTTGCGGAATCTGGTTGACGGT
>CAZVHN010000258.1:0-8762 GCA_964626895.1 uncultured Chloracidobacterium sp.
CTGGCGCTCTCGCTCGTGCACACGGGTGTAGTTCGCTTTGCGCCGCCGGCCCAGACAGCGCCGGTCGCTGCTGTTCCAGCTTGCAATGCGAGCTTTGCCTCCGCACGGAATTTTGGCGCGGGAATTACTCCTTTTTCTGTCGCCCCGGGAAACTTCAATGGCGATACCTACGCCGATGTTGCGGTAGCGAACTATAGTTCCAACGATGTCTCAATCCTGCTGGGCAATGGCAACGGCGCCTTCCAAACGGCCGTCAGCTACGGCACGGGACTGAATCCTGTTTACGTCGCGGTGGGAGATTTCAATGGCAACGGCGCGACCGATCTGGCTGTGGCCAACGAGGGCTCCAACGACCTGTCGATATTGTTAGGGAATGGCGATGGGACTTTCCAAGTGGCCAGCCACTACGCCGTGGGAGGTAATCCTCGATCCGTTGCTGCAGGAGATCTCAATGGGGACGGCTTAACAGATCTCTCCGTGGCAAATTTTGGTTCCAGCGACGTATCAATCCTGTTGGGTGTCGGAAATGGGACATTCCAAACGGCTGCGAACTTTGGCACAGGTAGTAATCCGACATCCGTCGCAACAGGTACTTTCAATAGCGACGGTCACATTGATCTTGCCGTGGCGAATTCTGGTTCCAACGATGTTTGGATCCTGCTGGGCAACGGCGACGGCTCGTTCCAAGCGGCTGTCAACTACGGCGCCGGCATTAATCCTAATTACATCGCCACAGGAGATTTCAACGGCAATGGCGCGACAGATCTCGCTGTGGTGAATAGCAGTTCCAACGACGTTTCCATCCTGCTGGGTAACGGCGACGGCTCGTTCCAACCGGCTGTTAGCTACGGCGTGGGCGGCGCAGGGAGCACTCCTCAATCCCTTACCGCAGGAGACTTCAATGGGAACGGCACAATAGATCTTGCGCTGGCCAATGCTGGTTCCAACGACGTATCAGTTCTGTTTGGTAACGGCGACGGCTCGTTCCAAGCGGCTGTCAACTGCGGCGTTGGGAGTGGTCCGGTTTCCGTCGCGGCAGGAGATTTCAATGGCGACAGCCACATGGATCTCCTCACGGCGAATACAAATACCAATGACGTATCACTCCTGCCAGGCAACGCCCAAGGCGCCTTCCCATCGGCTGGCACATACGGAACTGGGAGTGGTCCTAGTTCCGTTATAGCAGGCGATTTCAATGGCAACGGCGCGACGGATCTTGCTGTGACGAATTATCTTTCTGACAACGTATCTATCCTGCTGAGCAACGGTGACGGCACGTTCCAGGCGGCTGTCAACTACGGCACGGGGACGAGTCCGAGTTCCATCGCGGCAGGGGATTTCAATGGCGATAGCCACATCGATCTCGTCACGGCGAATCTAAATTCCAACGACGTATCAATCCTGGTAGGCAACGGCGCGGGCGCGTTCCAAGCGGCTGGCAGCTACAGCGCCGCGATCAATCCTAACTCCGTCGTCGCAGGACATTTTAATGGGGATGGCCAACTGGATCTTGCTGTGGCCAATATTACTTCCAACAATGTATCGATCCTGCTAGGCAATGGAGACGCCACGTTCCAGGCCGCGGTGAACTACGGCGTGGGGGAGGTTCCCATCTCAATCGCCACGGGAGATTTCAATGGCAACGGTACGACAGACCTCGCCGTGGCGAATGATAATTCCCACGACGTGTCGATCCTGCTGGGCAACGGGGATGGCACATTCCAGACGGCCGGCAACTACAGCGCGGGGAGTTTTCCGTATTCCATCGTCGCCGGGTATTTCAATGGCGACGGCAGCATAGACCTTGCCGTGACGAATTATGGTTCGAGCGACGTATCAATTCTGCTGGGAAACGGGGACAGCACGTTCCAGGCAGCTGTCAACTACGGCGTAGGGACCAATCCTCAATCCGTGACTACCGGAGACTTCAATGGTGACGGCGATGTAGATCTCGCAACGGCGAATTATCGCTCCAACGACTCATCAATTCTGCTGAGCAGGGGCGACGGCACGTTCCAAGCAGCTGCCAACTACCGCGCGGGAAACACTCCTTACGCCATTGCTGCCGGCGATTTTAACGGCAATGGTACCTTGGATCTCGCCGTGCCGAATTATGACTCTAACGTCGTGTCGATCGTGCTCAACACCAGTAGTTGCGGCGCCGGTGCGGACGGCGACGGCGACGGCATACCCGACGCTTCAGACAACTGTCCCTCCACGCCGAACGCCGATCAATTAAACTCCGATGGTGACAGCCTCGGTGACGCCTGCGATCCGGACGACGACAATGACGGCGTGGCTGATAGTGCAGACAATTGCCCCCGGACAGCCAACCCCAATCAAACCGACACCGATGGCGATCAGGTCGGCGATGTTTGTGATTCGGATGACGACAACGACGGCGTGCTCGACGCGGCAGACAATTGTCCGCTTAGTTCAAACGCGAATCAGGCGGATAACGATCTCGACGGCGTCGGCGATACCTGTGACGCTGATGATGACAACGACGGTGCTCCTGACGCCTCAGATAATTGCCCGGTCAACGCGAATCCGGATCAACTCGATACGGATGGTGATGGTCTCGGTAACGTCTGCGACTCCGATGATGACAACGACGGTGCTCCTGACCTGACTGACAACTGTCCGCTCGTTTCAAACCCGAGTCAGGCGGACAATGATCGCGATGGCCTCGGCGATACCTGTGACGCTGACGATGACAATGACGGTGTAGCTGACACTACAGATAACTGTCAGTTCGTCGCTAATGGTAACCAGGCCGATAACGATCGTGACGGATCCGGGGACGTCTGCGATTCGGACGATGACAACGATGGCGTGCTCGACGGCGTCGACAACTGCCCGCTGGTAGCAAACCCCGACCAGGCCGACGCGGACCACGACGGAATCGGCGACGCCTGCGACTCGACTCCGGGCAGCCAAATCCAAATGGTCTTTGCCAGCAATCGGGACGACAACTTCGAGATTTATGGCATGAGATCGGACGGCACCGGCGTGGTACGGCTAACAAACAACAATGTAAACGATTTGAATCCTGCTCTGTCGCCGGACAAGACCAGGATCGTCTTCGTCAGTATTCGTAAAGGCAACTTTGAGATCTACTCAATGAACGCTAACGGTTCAGGAGTTATGAGGCTAACGCACCAGCCAGGGCTGGATGGCTTCCCAAGGTGGTCACCTGACGGCCAAAAAATCGCTTTTATGAGCACCCGCTCGGGCAACGCTGAGATCTACGTCATGAACGCGAATGGCACCGGAGCGACTCGGCTCACGCACAATCCGAAGGTCGACACCAACCCGGTCTGGTCTCCAGACGGAAGCAAGATCGCATTCACGAGCACGCGTAACGGCAACTTCGAAATTTACTCCATGAACGCCAACGGCACAGGAGTTAAGAGGCTAACGAAACACGCAGCGGAGGATGCCTTCCCAACCTGGTCGCCGAATGGCCAAAAAATCGCGTTTATGAGTAACCGCCAGGGTAACCCGGAGATCTACGTCATGAACGCAGATGGCACGGACCTGACGCGGTTAACGACTAACCGTGCGATTGACGCAGAGCCAGCTTGGAGTATTAACGGAAAGATTGCGTTCAGCTCGATGCGCAATGGGAATTTTGAAATCTATTCCATGAACGCCAACGGGACAGAACTTATGAGACTGACGCAAAACCCGCGCTGGGACGTTTCTCCTCACTGGTAGCATTGGAGATTTCAACTAGCGCCGGAGGCGCGGCACAGAAGGAGGCAGGAGCAGGAGGAAGACGGCAGGAAAAACAAGACCTCAAGTCGCTCCTGCCTCCTGTCCTGCTCCTCAAAGCGCTCTGCACATTTCCGGTCCCCAGGGTGTTCCGATGGCTCGGGCATAGGTTAGCTTCACCTCAGCAAAGCTCCAGTCCCGTCGCTGCCAGATCGAACCGTCCGCGTATTCCACGCGATTGATCACAACACTCTCCTGAAGCGGATTTCCGGATTTGTCAGCCAAGGTTCCGACGCTAATCAAATCGCTTGGGCCGGATAAACTGAAGGAAAGCACTTCCTTCTCTTTGCCGGGCTTTATGTTGACGCCGCAAAGAAATTGCCGGCGCACGATCGTCGATGGATTAGCCGGTTCTGAGAATTGGTACTCCCAGAACAGAATTTCAATAACCCTTGCGCCAGCGTTTTTGAGTTTGACTCGGTACGAATAGCCGTCTACCGTTTTAGGCTTGGGCGTCCGCGACTCTTGCACGACGCTTTCGAGTTGGGCAGCCCGCCCGTCGGTGGTGTCGGCATCGGGATGTCGCTCCCCAGTCGGAGCGTTAACCCTGCGCTTTTCGAAGATTCTGCCTGCTTGTGTAACGGCCGAAGCTGGAGCTACATCTGTGGAGTTCGCTTGCGCCTGCTCGGTTGTCAGTCGACTCTTGGACCACTTGGCACTGACCACCATCACCGAAGGACCTTTATCAGAGTTGGCGGTATTCTGATTTGGCAACACGATCGTTAGGATAAACAGCAAGAGCAATAGGGTTCTCATGGCTTGATAACCTCTAACGCCACAATTCTTTTAGAGGAAGATAGTTAGCGACGACGATACTGTCAATAGAATCGACATAGTTGTAAATGTTTACGTTGTGACTCAAGACTTGTCCCTCCATCATGGTTTGGGCGGTGGCCTCTTTCCGAAACCGTCAACTTCGGAAGAGTGGTCGAAGCACCGCTTAAGCGACGAGCAGGTGGAGTTTTACCGCGAGCACGGATACCTCGCTGGGGTCAGAATGCTGGCGGATGATCAGGTGGATGCACTCCGCGGCGAGCTGCAGCAACTAGTTGATCCGGAACATCCCGGCCATACACTCTTTTATGAGTTCAATTCAAATGAATCGGCCGATCCCGAAAAGATTCTCTTTCATGCGCTGGGTGCATGGCGCATCACACCCGGATTCCATGACCTGTTGTGGAATCCCGCTTTTACGGTGCCGGCTTCGCAACTGCTCGGCGGTGCGGTGCGCTTCTGGCACGACCAGATCTTTTACAAGCCGGCGCATCATGGCGGCGTCGTGATCTGGCATCAGGACTACTCATATTGGACGCGCACTCAGCCGATGGCACACCTATCCTGTTGGATCGGGTTGGACGACTCGACTCGCGACAGTGGATGTGTCCATTACGTGCCGAGCAGTCATCGTTGGAATCTGCTGCCGCGCGAAGATTTCGCCAATGATATGGATGCGATTCAAGCTGCGCTCACACCACAACAGCGCCGGGAGTTTAATCCCGTGGCTATCGAGTTGAAGAAAGGGGAGTGTTCCTTTCACCACCCGTTAATGGTCCACGGCTCCTTTGAGAACCGAACCGAGCGACCCAGGCGGGCTGCGGTTATTAACGTCTTTCGCGACGGCGTCCGTTCGGCCTCAAATGAGCCGTTGCTCCAGGGTGTGCCGCCGATTCCCGCCGGCGCAAAGCTGCAAGGCCAGTTTTTTCCTCTGTTGTTTGATCCCCGCCAAATGATGGAGTAGCTTTCGCACACCATCCCGGAGGGATTTAAGTCAATAGCAGTGGGCGAGCGTTGCGCGACGCCCACGGGGGATGGGAGAAAAGATTCCTGACCCTGTAAGGGTCAAACAGAGCCCGAAGGTGTGACCCCTTCAGGGTCAGTCATCTTTCCTTCGCTATCCGTGGGCGTCGCGCAACGCTCGCCCACGGCTATTGACTTAAATCCCTTCAGGATTCGGAAACACATTGAATCTGACCTCAAGCTCAAGCTGACTCACTACCCACCCATCGTCCAAGTTCCGTTGCAGCGCTGGATCGCGTATTCTGCTTCGCTGAAACCCTTATTTTTAGAGGAGCAGTTATGAGCGAAGATTTCCAACCTAAACCAGTCAAGTCAACCTCTTTAACGCAGCGGACACTCATTTACTGTGCGGTGCTACTCATCGGCCTCCTGATCGGCTTTGTACCTATGTGGCTCAAGGCCCGTGCTGGTTCAGCTGACCTGGCGACAGCCCAACGTGAACTAGGTCTGGCCCGGTTGCAGAACACTCTCGCCTCCGCGACAATCGACGCCCGGCGAGGCGAATATGAGCCGGCCCGGCAAGCCGCCAGCACTTTCTTTACTTCCTTGCGTGCCGAAGCCGACAAAAGCGCGGACTCAGCTCTTACTGACTCACAGAGACAGAACATCCAACCATTGTTTGCCGGACGTGATGAGGTCATTACGCTGCTTGCCCGCTCTGATCCCGCTTCCGCCGATCGACTCTCGGATTTGTATGCGTCTTATCGCAAGGTCATGAGTGGTTGATAACTCTGGCGCATTGCCATTCACGAGGTTAAAATACGCCGGTCTTACGTCCTGTCCGTCATCTCATCCGAAATTCGAGGAGAATTAAAAACAGTATGACCTACTCGCTGTCTGAAGTGCGTCGCTGCTGCTCGGTGCTGCTTTTCTGCGCCCAGCTATTGCTCGTCTCGGCCCTGGTCCCGCAGACTGCCACTGGTCAAGCGGTGCATCCACTCGATCCTTTGACCTCCGATGAGATCAAAGCGGCAGCCGGCGTGATCACCGCCTTGCCACAGTTTCCTGAGGGTTCGCTTTTTTCAACCATCGTCTTGAGGGAACCATTAAAAAAGGAAGTGCTGAGCTACAAATCCGGCGCCCCAGTCAGTCGACAGGCTTTCGCGGTCATCCTGGATCGCAAAGGCAACCGCACGTTTGAAGCAGTGGTTGATCTAAGAGCGGGGCGGCTGATTTCGTGGGAACAAATCAAAGGTGTGCAGCCGCTTGTGATGGAGAGCGAATTCGAGGCCCTTCCGGATATCGTCAAAGCTGATGCCCGTTGGCAGGAAGCCATGCGCAAACGGGGGATAAGCGATTTCGATAAAGTGCAAATAGACGGCTGGGCTGTGGGCCAGGTGGCCAAGGCCCATGAAGGAGTACGTCTGCTGCGGGCCCTCTCCTACTTCAAAGGAGATGCTGTCAATTTTTACGGCCAGCCGATTGAAGGAGTTGTGGCGCTGGTTAACATGAACACCAACAAGGTAATCGATGTTGTCGATACGGGGGTGGTGCCACTCGCGCCGCCGAGCCAGCAGTTAGACGAGAAATCAACCGGCACTCGCGCGGCGCCGAAGCCACTCATCATAACCCAGCCAGAAGGCGCGAGCTTCGAGATCAACGGGCAGGAAGTTCACTGGCAGAAATGGCATTTTCGTTTCACGATGCATCCGCGAGAGGGCCTCGTACTGCACACGGTCGGCTACGAAGACGCCGGACGGATTCGTTCGATACTCCATCGCGCTTCGCTCTCCGAGATGGTCGTGCCTTACGGCGACCCGGAAACAAATTGGCGGTGGCGCAGCGCATTTGATGTCGGCGAGTATAGCGTCGGCCGGCTCGCCAGCTCGATTGAACCAAAGACTGATGCACCGGAAAACGCCCTGCTCCTCGACGCCACGTTCGCAGGCGATGATGGACAACCTTACGTCCTGCCGCGTGCAGTAGGAATCTACGAGCGGGACGGCGGTATGCTCTGGAAACACTACGAGAGTTATTCTGAAAAGAACGAATCGCGACGCGCCCGCCAGCTGGTCATCTTCTTTATCGCCACAATCGGCAACTACGATTATGCGCTTAACTGGATCTTTCACCAGGATGGTGTGCTGGAAGCCGATGCCGCTCTAAGCGGAATCATGCTCCCCAAAGGTGTGCGCGAGACTAAAGCCAACGCTCATGGGCCAGGCATTAAGTCGGGCCATCTTGTGGCCGCGAATGTTGTCGCGCCGCATCACCAGCACTTCTTCAGTTTCCGGCTGGACCTGGATGTTGATGGACCGAACAACTCGGTACATGAGATGAACACACGTGCATTACCTCCCGGCCCCACCAATCCCTTCCTCAATGGAATATTAATGGAAGAAACAATTCTTAGAACTGAACGCCTGGCTCAACGCAAGATGAGTATGGCGCTGGCGCGCACCTGGATGGTGGTCAACCCCACTACTCAAAATGCGCTCGGCCACCACACCAGCTACATCCTGGTGCCCGGGTCAAACTCCCTGCCCTATATCGCTCCCACCTCTCAGGTGCGACGGCGCGCGGGCTTCATCAACAACCACTTCTGGGCCACGCGCTACAAGCCCGACGAGATGAGCGCAGCCGGTATCTATCCGAACCAGAGTCGAGGTGGCGATGGTCTCCCGCGCTGGATTGCCAATAACGAGCGGCTAGTAAATCAGGACGTTGTTGTCTGGTACACACTTGGCGTGACGCACATTCCCAGACCGGAAGAGTGGCCGGTCATGCCGGTCACACACGTGGGTTTCAAGATGATTCCCGGCGGCTTCTTCTCGAGGAACCCGGCGCTCGATGTGCCTAAATGAACGTGAGGCGCGAGGCTTATGCAGTGCGGTGGCAAGCCCGAGCGCGACACCGCTTTGGATTCTCTGATTTGACTTGACCCAAAGCGCCGGGGATGACGCGGCTAGACCCCTTCGACGACGTAACTCAGCTATGAAACTAGGAGCGGGAGAGGCGCTCTTATGAAAAGCCAAAAGGACCTACGATAACTTGCAGGTTGGAAAGGTGGGCAAAGCGCGGCGCGCCCCCGCTCCAGCGCAAGCGTCATCAACGCTAGTTTTCTTCAAGACTACTCTGGACTGAGTCTGCATGAGAATTGAGCGGTTTTAGTAGCCAGCAAGAGACGCTACGCTGGAGCGGGGGCGCGCCGCGCTTTGCCCACCTTTCCAACCTGCAAGTTATCGTAG
>CAZVHN010000259.1:0-6838 GCA_964626895.1 uncultured Chloracidobacterium sp.
GGCCAGCCCATTACCACGTTTAAGGGGAGGTGTGCGGACGAGGTCATCGCCTGGTTGCAGAGTCGTCCACAAGCCGAACGCGCTCGCGTTGAAGTGGTGGTGTTGGATATGTCCAAGACGTACTTTGCCGCCATCAAAGAAGTCTTTGGGCCACGCCCATCGGAAGCGTGAGCGATCGCTCGCAAAGCTCGGCGGGCGATCCAGGCGCCGCCGCCTTCATCTCCTGCAACCGGCCCCCAGCCACCGGCGCAGTTTCGTTTGCCTCGTGCGTTCACTCCACAGCAAACCGATCCAGTCCCCGCAATTACAACCACTCCCGGCTCGCCATCCGTCGCTCCGTAAAGTGCGATATCCGCATCGCCGACAACTTCCACGTCCGCAATCCCAAGGTTGCTGAGCCTTTCACGAACGCGTTCGCGCAACTCCGTGCGGCGAGCACCCGCCAAACCGACCTCCGCTGCCAGGATATCTTCGCGGCGGACCTGGGCCGCTTCGCAAGCATTATCGATGGCTTCGCGCACTGCCGCGGCAGCTCTGGCGATTCCCACCCGCAAAGGATTTGATGGGCCAGACGTACCCTCGCCCAGTATTCGCCCGTCGGCATCCACAATAACGGCGTGGGTCTTGCTCCCGCCACCGTCGACACCGACCACGGCACTGCGCGAGCGCAGCCGCCGGGCCGTCAAGACATCAGTTGATCTGCGCTCAGTGGTAACCATTTTGTCGGGGTGGCTGCCCATTTAGTTGGCAAATACCAGATCGATTACGGAACCGAGGAGCGGTAGCGACCGGGTCCAGTTGCGCGACCGTCAACCAACGAAGATCTGGTTTTCTTACGACTTGAATGATAACGGACCAACCCGGTCGCTACCGCTCCTCGGTTCTGTAATTGAGTAGCAAAGCCTCTCGCATGCCAAGCTGCATCAGTACCAAAGGACCACCTTTTTGCCCATTCTAGGCAAAGCTGATTTATAATGGAAACTAAAAGATTTTATTATTCCGATAACCGAGCGTGATACTGGGAGAAGGCATGGAAATAAGACAACTGAGGGCTTTTGTGGCAATTGCCGAATCCGGCACCTTTACCGCGGGCGCGCAGCGGGTCCACGTGACACAGGCCGCGATAAGCATGCAGATCAGGCAGCTGGAGAATGAGTTGGGCGCAAAACTGTTCGTCCGAGCGCCCCGCCGCGTGATTCTGACGGAGGCGGGTGAGCACTTGCTGCACCGTGCGCGACTCATCCTGCGCGAGCACGACGCCGCTCAAGATGAGATCGCCGAGTTGGCCGGAGCAGAAAGAGGGCGCCTGAGAATCGGCAGTGCGTCGGCAATGGTCACTACCGAACAGCTGCCCAAGATACTAAGAGAGATGCGAAAGCAACATGCCCTCGCGGAAGTCACCGTGGGATCGGGTACCAGCGAATCCCTCGTCCAGCAGATCCTTGCCGGCGAGATGGACCTGGCGTTCGTTTCGCTGCCGGTCGAGGCCCGCGGCATACAAACCGAACGATTGAATGAAGACCAACTGGTCGCCATAGCCTCGCCCAGCCACCGGCTCGCGAAACAACGCACCGTGAGCGCCTACACCTTGGCCGGTGAAAAACTAATTCTCGGCGAACGCGGCGGCAACACACGGAGATTGATCGATCAGTTTTTCGCGCAGGCCGGGGTCACCTTGAGAGTGGCGATGGAGTTAAGCCGCCAGGCGGCGATTCGAAGAATGGTTGAGGAAGACATGGGCGTTGGTATCGTTCCTTTCCAATCGGTGCGTGAAGATGTTGAGAAGGGTCGGCTGGTGAGATGGTGGATTGAGGGTGCGCACATCAACTGGGAGCTCGGCATCGCCAGACTAAGTGGAGGTTATGAGTCTCCCATCATGCAAAGCTTCATTCGTCTTGCGCGCAAGCATTTCGGCAGCGACGCGGACGAGAAGAGTTCAAAGAAATCAAAGGCTGCCCTGAAGTCGAAACCTCGAGCCGGAGCCAAGCGGTAAGTAACTCCATCAAGGGTTTGTCCCCACCTTTAGCAGTGCGGTGGCAAGCGCAGCGCGACACCGCTTTGGATTGTGATCTCCTTAAAGCTCCCTGGAACCAAAGCGCCGTCGCCGCTTCGCTCTGCCGGCGCACTCCAAAAAAAGCTCCGTAAACCCGTGCGCCGCCAGTAGCTATGTGCTTCGAGTTTTACTCAGTCCCGCAATCAACCGCCCAATATCCTGCTCATTATTAAAGAAATCCGTAGCGACTCTAATACCCTCTGGCTTTTCCGTGACGATTACAACTTGCTCCGCAAGTTTAGTAACAACCTGGGCCGGATTTTCGATCGCAACCAGCGTCTCCGCGGAACGACTGTTCTCGTTACCGAGCGGTGAGAGAACTCTCAAGCCGGCTTCAACCAGACGATCCGTCAGAATTCGATTCATTGAAAGAGCGCGCTCTTGAATATTTGCCATCCCTACACTGGTCAAGAAATCAACTGACGCACCCAATGCGAAGATGCCGGCAAAATGTGGGCAACCCAACTCAGCGCGCGCGGCTGCATCTCTGCGCAAATTGATTTCAGAATTGCGGTCTCCGTAAGGATCTTCAACGCTAAGCCAACCAATAGCTCGCGGTTTTGTTTCCGCCAACAGCGCGCGGCTGATGTAGACAAAACCCGACCCGTAGCCGGAGAGCATCCATTTATGGCCGGTGGCGCAGAGCGCATCAATCTTCATCCGCTTCACATCTATCTCAAACACGCCTGCCGACTGGCTCGCGTTGACAACCAGCGCGTGATTGCCTTTCTCCAGGCCGAGTTGTGCAAGGTCGCTTCGGAAGCCGTTTGTGTACTGAACGTGACTGAGGGAAATGATTCCGGTCTTTGGTGTCATTGCCCGGCGTACATCATTTGGATCCACCTCACCGGCAACATTCTGCACCAGATGCACAGGAATCCGGCGATGCATCCAGGGAATAGTCGAAACCGGAAACTCAAGGTCGCAGGAGATGACCTCTCCCCTTCCCTGCAGCGCGTCTACTATCAAATTCATGCCTGAGGAAGTATTCGTCGTTAAACCAATCTCATCCGGCTCGGCGTTGATGAAGCGGGCCACACTTCGCCGCACCTCTTCCCTTTTTGCCAGCCATTCATCCCAGTGCGCATCACCATCAGCCATCATCTGCTGGTAATACCCGGCTCCTGCCTCCATCACCGGGCGCGACAGCGGCCCCGCGGCGGCGGTGTTGAGATAGGTACTGCTATCAAAAACAGGAAACTGCTTTCTAATGTCGGCCCAGTTGAGCATGAGAACCGAAGATACCCGATGAAGCGAAAATCGGCTAGACGCGAAGTTAAGAGCCTAGCAGATTCCACTTCAATAGCTTGTAATCCCCCTTGTCTGCATTCGCTGTTTGGTTAGTGTATAGTTGCCTTTCGAAGAGAATGAGGTATGACGATGGGTAGAATTGTTGCTTCAGTCAAGATCGAGAATGCGTATGATGCTTCCAAGAGTCTAAGGTGCGACGCGTTGGTTGACACAGGTGCGTCTTTGATGGTTTTGCCAAGTGCGTGGAAGGATCGGCTCGGCAAGTTAGATTCCGCAATAGTGATCGAAGTTGAGACTGCGACCCAGGAAACTGTCCCCGCCGAAGTGTGTGGGCCGGTGCGCATTCAGATAGAAGGTTTTCGTCCAATCTTTAACGAAGTAGCCTTTGTTGAAATGAGACCTGCGGATGGCGAGTATGAGCCCTTGATCGGTTACATAGTATTGGAGCAAAGCCAAGCTGCGGTCGACATGCTCGGCCATCGACTGATTCCCATCAAACATATGGACCTAAAGTAAACCTCTATTGCTCCAGCGCCTGCTTCCGGCTTTGTTCCGCCATTAACCCGCCCACCGACTTCGAGTGAGAAGAGCCCTCGACGGTTCTGACGGCAATGTCTTGAACTTGGCCGTAGGCTTTCTCCAACTGTTGAGAGAGTCTCGCAATCTGCTCGCTTTGTTCTTTGGCTAGCTGCTCCATGGAATCGATGCGAGTCGTCAGCACATTGCTTCAGGCCGGTGTTAATGAGACAGCTCGTCACAATCTACGTGGCATCGTTCGGAGGATTGCCCATCGCGCCCCGGACTCGTACGTTCCGTGCTATTACCGCGGCGCTTCAAACCAGAGCGTGGCCAGCGGCGGCAGCGTAACACTCGCGGAATACTGCTGGCCGTGTCGTGGAACTTCCTCAGCGGTAAGAAGGTTGGAAGTATGAACACCGCCGCCGCCATAGATCTCAAGGTCGGTGTTGATGATTAGCCGATACTCTCCGGCCCTCGGCAGACCGAGCCGATGACCTTCTCGCACAACTGGAGAAAAGTTGCCAACGCTCACCAGTTCTTTTCCTGTTGCGGGAGATCGGCGGATGAAGGAAACGATGTTCTCGCTCGCATTGTCTGCATCGATCCACTGGAAACCCGCGGATTCGGAATCCGCCTCCCAGAGCGAATTCTCCGCGCAATAAACGCGATTGAGATCGCGAATGAGCCGCTGAACGCCAAGATGAAATGGCAGTTGCAGCAAATGCCAGTCAAGGCTTTCGCTATCTTTCCATTCGCGCCATTGCCCAAACTCGCCGCCCATAAAGAGCATTTTCTTTCCCGGATGCGACCACATGTAGCCGTAAAGCGCGCGGAGATTTGCGAACTTCTGCCAATTGTCTCCCGGCATCTTGTTGAGCAGAGCGCCTTTCATGTGCACAACCTCGTCGTGCGAGAACGGCAGAATAAAGTTCTCACTCCACGCGTAAAAAAACCCAAAGGTAAGCGCGTTGTGATTCCCGGCGCGAAACAATGGATCTGTTTGAAAATACTTTAACGTGTCGTGCATCCAACCCATGTTCCACTTAAAATCGAAACCCAGTCCGCCTGCATAAGTTGGATGGCTCACCTGCGGAAACGAGGTGGACTCCTCGGCAATCACGATGATGCCCGGGCAGACACGATGCGCTACTTCGTTCAGTTCTTTAAGTAGGGAAATCGCTTCCAGACACTCGCGCCCGCCAAACTGATTGGCCACCCACTCTCCTTCCTTGCGGCTGTAGTCGAGGTAGAGCATTGATGCAACAGCATCAACCCGCAATCCGTCAAAGTGAAACTCTCTAAACCAGTAGAGCGCATTGGCCATTAAAAAGTTACGCACTTCGTTTCGGCCATAGTTGAAGATATAGGTGCCCCAATCAGGATGCTCGCCTTTGCGTGGATCGAGGTGTTCGTAGAGCGCGGAGCCATCGAAACGGCCCAGCGCAAACGCGTCGCGGGGAAAATGCGCGGGCACCCAATCCATGATCACGCCAAGGCCCTGCTGGTGCAGATAATCGATCAGGTAACGAAGATCGTCAGGAGTTCCGTAACGAGCCGAAGCCGCAAAGTAGCTGCCAACCTGGTAGCCCCATGATGGGCCGTATGGATGTTCCTTCAACGGCAAAAACTCGACATGAGTAAAGCCCATATCTTTCACATATTGGGCAAGGACCGGAGCAAGCTCGCGATACCGAAACGGCCTATTGTCTTCTTCAAGCACTCGACGCCATGAGCCCAGGTGAACTTCGTAAATCGAAAGCGGCTGGCGAAAGTGCTCCCGCTGAGCACGTCTCTCCAGCCACTGCTGATCGTGAAACTGATATTTTGATTCATACACTATGGAGGAAGTGTGAGGCGGAATCTCCATGTGGAAGGCATACGGGTCAGCTTTAAGAAAGGGTGGCCATCCTCTCGCGCGAATTTCGTACTTGTATAAAGTGCCGGCCGTCAAATCCGGAATGAAGAGTTCCCAAACACCAGACCCACCGAGCATTCGCATCTGGTGAGAAGCTCCATTCCAGCTATTGAAATCACCAACAACACTCACGCCCTCCGCCTGTGGCGCCCAAACCGCAAACGAGACTCCGTTTACATTGCCAATCTTCTGTACGTGCGCGCCAAGCTTCTGATAGATCGCTTCATGCCTGCCCTCGCCAAACAAGTGCAGGTCAAGCTCGCCCACAGTGGGAAGAAAGGAGTAAGGATCATGCTGCATAAAAACTTTGCTATCAGGGTAGTGGACCTTGAAACGGTATGAGGGAATGTCTGTCAGGTCACTGAGATGTACCTCGAACAGCCCCGCCGTGTGTGTCTTCGACATAGGTAGCGGTCGCCCCCTGCCGATTGCTACCTCGAGTTTCTCAGCCCCGGGTCTAAACGCGCGAATGATAACCCCGCCGTTAAGAAAATGAGCACCCAGGATTCTATGCGGATCTGGATGTTTGAGAGCTATGAATTGCTTAAGTTCCGCGGAATCGATTGTAGATTCTTCCGGAAGAATGGCTGCAGGGGCTTTCGAGACTTTGTGCTTCTGAGCGCTCCTTGATGGTCGAGCTTCCGCCACTGAAGCGGCAGTGGGCTTCGAGAGCTTGCCCTTTAGAGCCCTCCTTGACGTTCGGGCTTCTGCCTCTGGAGCCGCAATGGGCCTCGAGACCTTGCTCTTCAGCACCCTCCCTGACGGTCGGGCTTCTTTCTCTGGAGCAGTAGTGACCTCGTGCTTATTTGGTCTGCGCTTTGGCTTTGCCGGCTTCTCGATCATGAAAGTGTAACTTCGGCGCAGTTGATCTGCATGGCAATCATAGGCGGCTCTGCATAACGCAGATAGATGTCTTTTCCTGTTCCCATATCTTTAATATTGCTCTTCGCCTCAGACATGATTTCAAGAAACTGATTCCGCGGCGAGGGAAGCTCGAGCTCATGCATCAGCTCAATTACTCGCGCCGCATACTTCATAACTTGCAACGTCTCGATTCCAGAAAGTTCCGAGAAGAACCAACCGCAACTGGTGAACATCAA
>CAZVHN010000260.1:0-3692 GCA_964626895.1 uncultured Chloracidobacterium sp.
GCTGCTGCAAATCGCGCGCAACGGCTTCGATCCACTTCGGGGATTCTTGGAATTCTCCAGAGTTAGGTTGCGTGCCAAACGGTCCTTCGCGTCCAAGAAGCGGCTGTACCAGGCCTGATTGCAAAGCTCTCGCAAGCGGTAGCGTAGCAGCTGCAATCGATCGCGCTACGGCCTCAAGCTCACTAGGTTTTACCGCCCAGCGATGATCGGCGCTCGCTCCCGTCGTCGTGGGCGTGGTTTCAACGACGTACAGCCGGCTCATCTCGTGTTTGCCTTCGGTAACGCGCCGGCGAGCGGCGAAATCACGCGCGTAGCGCAACGTTCCGGGCGCGCCGGAAAGGAAATCGGCATCGAGCGAAAGAATTCGCTCGGCCTGATCGAAGTGATAGATCGTGTTGACGGGTTGGCTTAACGCCGTGATTGCTCCGGTCCTTGCATTGTCTCGGTTGACAGGTTCGTATTGATGCCATTTTGCCTGCGGGAACTCGGCGAGGATAGCCTTCAATTGCGCCCCCAGACTTGGCGAGGTAACCGTCTCGGTTAGAAAACGCAGCCCGGCTCCCTGCTTGGGACGTTGTTCGTCAAGCGCTGTACGAATTTCACCCAGGAAAGTGGTCCACGTGCGAATCTCGTCACGATAAGTAACCGTCTGAGATCGATCCGGATCGTAAAGATCCAGAACCGAGGCCTGGGCAAAAAGATCGGTGGCGCTCGATCCACGATCTACCGTGTCCGCGCTGCGGCTATTGGGATGATCCGGGTTCCCTTCAATCTTGGTTGGGCGGCCTTCGTTGCTTCTGGCCAAAACCGGTGTGGCGATCCCGGCGAGCGTGGCCGCGGTTGCAAAGAAGAGAGCCTTGCCAGGCACTGCCTCCTGTGGCTGCCTGACAAAAGGGACGATCTTCTCGGGAGGCTGGTAAACGCAGCCGCTCAGGCCGGCAAGCGCCAGCGATGCTCCCATCAATTTCAAGAACGTGCGTCGCTCTACTGGATCGTCCCACTCCTCCGCGTGCTGCGGGTACTCGCGTTGCACAAATTCGCGGAACTCGGGCGAGTCGCCAAGCTCTTCCAGACTACGCCAGAAGTTCTTGCCGTCCTCGGAACCCACAATGCGATCCCGCATTAACTTGAAATTAATGTGTCGGTCGCTAGTCGCCATTATTCCTTCTTGCTTAGTCGTGGCATAGACTTCAGTCTGTGATCGCTGCTGATGAAGGTCGATTCACAGACCAAAGTCTGTGCCACATCGCCACCTCAACGGTGGCACGTCGAGCAACTTGTTAAAACCTCGAGCTTCTGAATTTGATACTTGCTGAGCAGCGATCTTCCCTCGGCCACCTGTTCGCTGGTTCGGTTCTCCGGTCGCCATTCCATGTCGAAGATCTTGTCCGCGGGTCTGACAAATTTCTCGGGGCTCCGGTGACAGCCCAGACACCACTCCATCTGCAGCGTCGAAGCCTGAAAAGCGATGGGCATCTGATCGATACGACCATGGCAAGTGGAGCAGCCGACGCCCTTATTCACATGAATGCTGTGGTTGAAATAAGAATAGTCGGGGAGATCGTGGACCCGAATCCACTCGATCGGCTTGCCGCTGCGAAAGCTGGCCCGGACCGGTTCCAGATAGGGACTATCGGCCCAGATCTGCTTGTGACAGTTCATGCAGGTTTCTGTGGAGGGCATGCCTGCTGAAGCTGAAGTTTCTACTGACGTATGACAGTAGCGGCAATCGATGCCGTCGTCTCCGGTGTGGTGTTTATGACTGAACTGAATCGGTTGCTGACGTTCAACCCCCTGGCCTGTATTCCAGGAGGAGCGGTGCAGCTCGGCAGCTACCCAGAGCGCCGCCAGTAGAATGAAGATCGCGCCAAAGATGCTTACTTTGGCTAGAGCATTGGTACTGTGATGAAAGATCTGTGGCATCGCCGCAGCTTTGCTAATCCTTGATTGCGTAATGCAAGAATCCGAAACCAAAACCCACGCACGGCAACAGTCATGCAACACGTGAGTCCCAACGAAAATGATTTCAGGGCAGATTGCACCGCAGCCCAAAGGACCACCCGACGAAACCGCGGCCCTCAAAAACCCCTTGACTTAGACTGTGGTATTGCAAAGTGGATGTACTTTACCAGATGGGTGGAGTTTTTCAAGTTGAAGTTATCAACCTAATTCGCCAAGTGTAACGCGATCGAAATGGACGGCTTCTTCTGGACGGCTTCTTCTTGACACAACTTCACTGGCGGGAGTATTAGTACGCAAATCGAAGGCACAATTGCCTTGCTGTTTGAAACTATTAGATTATCAATAAGGAGCTAACTATATGCCAAAGCTTAGGAGAGTATGTGAGTGCGGTTCAACGTATCCGGCTGGTGCGGCTCATACACACCATATGATAGGAATCACGACGGTGACCCTGTTAAACTTGAACTGACTCACCGAACACCCAACAAGAAGGACGGTGATATGTGTTTTTGTGGAGGAAATCCAGACCATAAACTCTGCGGAGGAACAGGCTTAGTCAGAAAGTAAGTAACAAGCAATGATGGACCGCTCGACTCTACGGTTGGGCGGTCTTTTCTTGTCTTTAACGTTAGTCTGGTATCACTACTGTCCCAACGTTTGAGTGACATGTTAGTTCAAGGTGGTGTAACTCAAAGAGATAGCTCGGACGAGTGGTGTAATCGATTTCAATTCACGACTGGGATCAGAGCCTTCTTACAGAACCGGGAGCGGTAGCGACCGCACTCAACCAGCTCAGGGATCAAGTGGCGTCGATTACTTAGACCTAGCAACTCTCTGCTCGTCCGAGTCACTGTACTGCCTTGCTTGAATGCGGTCGCTACCGCTCCCGGTTCTGTAGGAGACGCGGCCCCAAAGAACACCCACTCAACCCAACACGATTGCAACGACTGCAGTGGCCTGATGGTTTGATCGGTGCCGTGCGGTTAATTAGGCCGCATCGCGCGCAAGCAGTGCCGCGCCGATTGATGCGGCATCAGGGCCGAGCGTTGCGGCGAGAATTTGAGTGGCCTCAAAGCACGGCTGGAAAGCACGGCGCCGGGCTTCCTGAATAATGGGGTTGAGAATCAGCTCACCCGCATCCATCACGCCCCCACCGAGTACGACGCGTTCGATGTTCAGCAGATTTAGCACGCTAGCGACACCCGTTCCAATATATTTACCTGTTCGCTCAATCATCATCATGGAAAAGTCGTCGCCGTTTTTGGCTTCATGGGCAACATCATCGGCAGTGAAGTTTTTGTTGATAGCCAGCTTCGAGAGCGATGAAGTGCCGTCGCGGTAAAGTCGTTCATTCGCGCGCCGCACAATGTTGGGTCCAGAGGCAACAGTCTCGAGACATCCCATGTTGCCACAATCACATTCCAGGCCTTCCGTGTCGATCGTGATGTGGCCAAATTCACCGGCGAAGCCTGAGGCGCCGGTCCAGAGTTTGCCGTCCAGGATGATCGCGCCGCCAATTCCTTCGCCAATAGTTACGTAGAACATATCGCGGCTACCGCGGCCGGCGCCCACCTTGTATTCACCATAGGCGGCAGCATTGGCGTCATTCTCAATCTCCACTCTTACGCCCATAGCCTTCGTGAAGTCGGAATGCAGGTCCTCACGCACGGTCGAGGGAAGGTCCCGTGAAGCGATCACCCGATCAGTTGTCCGGTTCACCAACCCGGGGA
>CAZVHN010000261.1:0-11354 GCA_964626895.1 uncultured Chloracidobacterium sp.
GGACCCACCACGTATCGTAAAGGCCCGAACCGGTCAGAGCTAATCTGTGGAGTCTGCGGTGGAACCTACTACGTCGATGACGTGACGTTCCAGCAGGCGATGACCGCAATGGAAGAGGGACTGGATAATCCTTTTTGTTGCGATGATTGTGAAGAGGATTACGAAGAGGTGTCTCATTAAAAAAGGCTCACCGGGATAAGGTAGCCGGAGGCACTTTGGAAGGCGGAAGTTGGATCATGAATCGAGGTATGAGTTTGTTGGGGGCGGCAGGCTTGGGCGCAGGGTTAATGTACTTGTTTGATCCCGATCGCGGCAAAAGGCGCAGAGCATTGGTGCGCAACGAGGCCGTACACATCAGCAGGATTGCAGCCGATGCGGCCGGCAAGACCCGCCGCGACGTTCGCAACCATCTACTCGGGGCTTTTGCTGAAGTCGAGTCGTTGTTTCTCAAAAACGGCCCGGTCTCCAATGATGTTCTGGAGGCCCGAGTGCGTTCAAAACTTGGCCGCGTGGTTTCGCATCCGAGCGCTGTCGAGGTGAAGGCGGTCGATGGGTTGATAATTCTAACTGGTCAGATTCTTGCCAATGAAGTCCATCCCCTGCTTGACTCTGTTGTTTCCATAAAGGGAGTGGAAAACATCGAGAACCGCCTTGAGCCTCAGGAAGGGGCTGACGATATCACAGCGCTCCAGGGCGGCCGAACCCGACTGGGTTCGCGTTTTGGACCTTTAAAGACCAACTGGTCGCCGACAACCCGGCTGGTCGCAACTGCCGCTGGAGGTGGCCTTGCGATTTATGGCGCCAAACGTCGCGGTGTCGTTGGGTCTACAATCAGCAGCGTCGGATTGGGAGTACTCGTGCGAGCGCTTACGAATTTCGAAACTGGCCGGCTGCTCGGTTTAGATGGTGGACGCAAGGTGATTGATGTTCAGAAGACAATCAACATTGAAGCCTCAGTCGATCGCGTGTTTACCTACTGGTCACATCCTGAGAACTTCCCGGACTTCATGTCTCATGTTCTGGAGGTAAGGAGAATAGGTGACGGACTCTATCGGTGGACCGTCGGCGGCCCGGCCGGGCTAAGGGTGCAATGGGACGCGGGGATCACGGACCTTGATTTCAACAAGCGATTGGCGTGGAAGAGTTTGCCGGGTGCAATAATCGAGCAGGCTGGCGTGACGCGGTTCAGTTCAAATCCCGATGGCAGCACTCGCATCGACGTAAAGATGAGCTACAACCCACCGGCAGGTGCTCTGGGCCATGCGATCGCCGAGCTGTTTGGCGTCGATCCCAAACACGAGATGGACGACGATCTAATGCGCATGAAGTCGTTTATCGAGACGGGAGTGCATCCCCATGACGCCGCCCAACACGTTCATATGACACAAGGCGCCTGCGTTCTCTGAAGAGCAGCCAGAATTTGCTCTGTTCTGATGATGGGCATCAAAGGGGCCCCCATTAACTCAGCAATTCGTTAGCCGAAGTGTGGAACAATGAAAAGGTTGCGAATGGTCCGAGAATGAACCCGGTGCCGAATACCGGACAAAAGTATCTCGCTCCGGCTTTCGGGACCGGTCCTAACCGAAGAGGGTTTCGGAATTCATCGGCGAAACACTCCCACGCACTTCGTGGTGAGAACTGGCGGCTTCATCCCTTAACGCAGATCATCGGTACGACCTTCGCTACCTTTTTTGAGAGCCCTGCTTGATCGGCCGCATCGACCACGACATTTACATCCTTGTACGCGCCTGGCGCTTCTTCAGCGACGCCGCGAAGCGAAGGACTCTTGATGATGATGCCTTGGGTCGCGAGATAGTCAACCAATTCACGTCCCCTCCATTGTTTGGTTGCCTGGTGGCGGCTCATGCGGCGGCCGGCGCCGTGACACGAAGAGCTAAACGAACGGCTTTCGCTAACCGACGTGCCGACCAGAATGTAAGAAGCAGTTCCCATTGTGCCGCCAATCAAAACAGGTTGACCAATAGACTTCAGTGCGTCTGGCAGATCTGGATGGCCTGGACCAAACGCTCGCGTCGCGCCTTTGCGATGAACGAAGAGGCGTTTCTTCTCGCCATCGATCGAATGCTCTTCGACTTTGCAGGTGTTGTGCGAAACGTCATAGATGAGTTTCAGTTGGGCTTTGGGCAGGATCTCGGCAAAGGCCTGACGGACCAAATGAGTGATGACCTCGCGATTAGCCAGAGCGCAGTTGATCGCCGCACGCATCGCTCCGAGGTACGACTGCCCCAGGTCTGAATTGATTGGCGCGCAGGCAAGTTCACGATCAGGAAGTTCGATTCCGTAGCCTTTTGCAGCCATCACCATGCTCTTCAAAAAGTCGGTGCCGATTTGGTGTCCGAGGCCGCGCGAACCACAATGGATGCTGAGAACTGCGCTTCCCTCGCTTAGGCCCAATGCGGAAGCGACATCCGCGTCATAGATCTCCACCACTTTTTGGACCTCAAGATAATGATTTCCTGATCCAAGCGTGCCGACTTCATCGCGTTGTCTTTTTTTTGCCTGCTCCGATACTTCGCCAGGCCTCGCGTGTTTCATCTGGCCATGCTCTTCAATACGTTCAAGATCCTCGCCCAGCCCGTAACCCTGCTCCACCGCCCATTTGGCCCCTCCGGTCAGCATCGAATCCATCTCTTCATGGTTTAGGTGTAGCTTGCCTGTACTGCCCACTCCCGCTGGAATGGCCCGGAACAGGGCGTCAGCGAGTTGTTCTTTAACTGATTCAATCTCAAGAGCCGTGAGGCCGGTCATCAGAGTTCGTACGCCGCATGAGACGTCGAACCCCACTCCGCCGGCGGAGACCACTCCGCCTTCATCTGCGTCGAACGCTGCCACACCCCCAATCGGAAACCCATAACCCCAATGGGCGTCGGGCATCGCGAATGACGCTTTCTGAATTCCGGGCAGCATTGCGACATTGGTCATCTGTTCAAGGACCTTGTTGTCCATGTCGCGAATCAACTCCTCGGTGGCATAAATAATCCCGGGCACCCGCATGCGGCCGGCTTGCGGAATGTGCCACTCAAAATGGGAATCGCGTTTTAGTAATGAGGTATCCATAACTTTCACCTGTGCCTCCGGCACTAAGCAAGCCCTACACATCCACCACACACTGAGCCAACCAGTTTCCGCTTTCATCGGGGGAAACACTTAAGGCGGTGTAGGTCGCGCCCTTAACCTCGACGGCAGGCTCGTGCCGTGCAACATCCACCTTCTCTCCCCACGCCTTCCCGTGGAGTCGTTGCCCGTCAATCCGAACTTCAAAGTGACTGAACAGCATATTTCGCGTTGCCATTTCATAGACCAGCGCATTCAGCCAGTCAACAAACAACAACTCGGCGTCGGGAGCCTCGCAAGTAATTTCGACAACTTCATTCTCTGTGACGGTTTTCGGATCGGTAACGACAGCGGTCAGCGCAAGGGCAGCCTGTTCGAAAGCCTCTTCCCTGGTGATGCCGAAGCCGCGCACACCCATGTCAGCCTCGTGAGCAAAATGTTCCCAGTGCTTGTCAGCCACACTCATTTCCAATCGAAATTCAGGCTATCGGGTTGCAACGAGCATGCCCGAGCAGGGCTGCCATGCTGTCTCGCTTTTACACCACAGACTTACGACAGCAAGGGCTCGGATCAACAGGCTAATAGCCGCTCTTTCCCGCAACGCAATGCGTAACTTTGCGCAGTGTCCGGCCAGATTAAAAGCTCGGACCTCCTGAAGACGCACAGATTCACCACGAATGGGGCGGCATAACCGTTGCCTAATCGAGTACGAAGGAGAGCAGCATCATGTTAGTTGAACTGAGCATCAACCCGCTTGGGCGTGGTACGCATTTGAGCCATGACTTGGGCGAAATTCTGAAGCTAATTGACGACAGCGGACTTCGCTATTGCCTCACACCACTGGGAACCTGCATTGAAGGTGACTGGGACGAAGTGATGGCGCTCGTTAAGAGTTGCCACGAACAGGCTCGCGGCCTGTCGAGTCATGTCCTGACTACTGTGAGGATTGAAGACGAAGAAGGTGCTACCGACAAGATTAACGAAAATATTGGTTCTGTTGAACGCGCCGCAGATCGTCGTCTCAGACGCTGCTGAAATCGCGGACTACACCTCCGTAGAGTGACGATGAGGCGCTCTTTGCTTCTGCGGGAGTGATTTGAGTATGGCTCAAGCATCGCTTCGGGAGAGTGGCATAGATCTCGTAACCCATGCCTCCGCGGCATTTTGGGCATCGAGTTCTTCCGAATCTGTACTAGCCGCGCTGAAGAGTCGGCCAGCCGGACTCTCCCTAGCGGAGACCCGTGCTCGCCTACTGCATTATGGACCGAACGCTCTGCCTCCTGCTGCTCGACGGCGTTGGTACCTCCAACTAGCTGCCAATTTCGTACACCTCTTTGCCTTACTCCTATGGATCGGAGCCTTCCTTGCATGGCTAGTAGGGATGCCACAACTCTGCTGGGCCATAGTGGTGGTCATTCTGATCAACGGGGCGTTTAGCTATTGGCAGGAATACCAGGCCGAACGTGCTGCGGAAGCGCTGCAAGCACTACTTCCGCGAAAGGTGACAGTCAGACGAGAAAGTGAGGAACGACTGATTGCGGCATCTGACGTTGTGCCGGGAGATCTCCTCTTGCTCACTGAAGGCGTGGCCATTCCAGTTGACGCGCGCGTAATTGTCTCAGAGGGATTGCGAGTTGACATGTCTTCGCTGACAGGGGAGTCAAGGCCGGTTCCGCGGACTGCTCAATGCGTAGATGTAGCTGGGCGTGTTTCCGCTGTCTTGCCCAATCTTGTCTTCGCGGGCACGAGCGTGGTCAGTGGGCGTGGCGAAGCAGTGGTGTTCGCCACTGGCGCGAATACCGAGTTTGGCCGAATCGCCCAGCTCACTCAGGCGCAGACCGAGCAACCAAGTCCGCTACAAAGAGAACTGAAGAGCGTTACCCGGATTGTCACTCTGCTCGCAGTCGGAATCGGCCTGGTGTTCTTCGTTGTTGGCACAATGCTAGGCGGACTGTCCACAGTTTCGGCATTCCTCTTTGCGATTGGCATCATCGTGGCGAATGTTCCAGAAGGCCTCTTGCCAACGCTCACTCTCTCGCTAGCGCTTGGCGTGCGAAGGATGGCTGGTCGAAAGGCTTTGGTTAAGCGTCTCTCGTCAGTTGAAACATTGGGTGCTACCACGGTCATCCTCACCGACAAGACCGGAACGCTTACGGAAAATGAGATGACAGTGCGCGAGCTGTGGACCAGTGGATTTGATTACCGAGTAAGTGGAACGGGATACGAGGCAACAGGGAGAGTTGAACCAGTTGGAAACAACCCGCGCGATGGGATCGTCGACGAGTTGTTGCGAACTGCAGCGCTTTGCTGCGATGCGCACGTGGGCGAGCCGCAAGGTCCACGAAGGCGCTTGGAAGTGACGGGAGATCCGACGGAGGCAGCAATCCTGGTCGCAGCATGCAAAGCTGGTATTTCACGCGACGCGCTGAAGAGCTGGCCGCGCCTTGCGGAACTGCCTTTTGATTCCATGCGTAAGCGCATGACCACGATTCAGCAAATTGACGCTAGCCCCACCGCTTGTGTTAAAGGCGCGCCAAGCGAGTTGTTTCCGCGCTGCACTTCAATCCGCTGGAAGGGTACCGCCGTTTCCTTTGATGAGAGTCGTCAGCGATTGGCGCGTGAGGTTCACGATAGGATGGCAGGACGTGGCCTGCGAGTGCTGGCGGTTGCAACGCGTCGCCTGGACAACGGCTACCAGCGAAATGGGGAATGGAGAGTAGAAGATGTTGAGCGAGACTTGACCTTGTTAGGCTTGATTGGCATGGAAGACCCGCCCCGGCCGGAGGTCTCTGGGGCAGTCGCAGCATGTAAGCGTGCAGGCATCCGAGTGTTCATGGTTACCGGCGATGACGGATTAACCGGTGCCGCCATTGGGCGCGAAATCGGTCTTAACAAGGAAAGGTCTCGGATAGTTTCGGGAGTGGAGCTGGAGTCGATCAATGATACTGAGTTGACCGAGTTGTTGCAGAAGTCTGAAGTTCTCTTCGCGCGTGTTTCGCCAGAACACAAACTCAGACTAGTCCAGATCCTTCAACGCCATGGCGATGTTGTGGCCGTGACTGGCGATGGCGTTAATGACGCCCCGGCGCTCAAACGTGCCGACATCGGCATAGCGATGGGCGCAACAGGCACCGATGTGGCGCGCGAAGCGGCCGACATGGTGCTGGCAGATGATAACTTTGCCAGCATTGTAGCGGCCATTGAAGAGGGTCGCGCTGTTTATGACAATGTGCGCAAATTCGTGACCTATATCTTCGCCAGCAACGTTCCGGAACTCGTGCCCTTCATCGTTTTCGTTCTTTTCCGAATCCCTCTTCCGCTGACGATTATGCAGATTCTGGCAGTCGACCTCGGCACCGACCTTTTGCCGGCGCTGGCGCTCGGAGCGGAGGCTCCTGAGTCTGACGTGATGACTCGACGTCCGCGCCAGCGAAGCGAGCGATTACTCAATCTCTCCACGCTGCTGCGCGCATACGGTTGGCTTGGCATGCTGGAAGCCGCACTTTCACTATCTGGATACTTTTTTGTTTTCTGGTTGGCAGGCTGGCATTCAGGCATGCCGCTCTCTGATTCTGGGCCGCTCTACGTCACAGCAACAACCATGACCCTTGCGGGCATCGTGGCCTGCCAGGTCGGCAATGCATTTGCGTGTCGCAGCCGCAGCGAGTCTATCTGGCATTTGGGGTTTGGGACGAATCGCATGTTGCTCGGAGGAATTGCCGCTGAGCTGACGTTGCTCCTCGTTCTGATTTACACGCCACCACTTCGAACAGTCTTTGGCCTTGCGCCTCTTGCGCCTTGGCATTGGCTATTATTGCTAACCTTCGGCCCAGTGCTTCTCTTTTTTGAAGAAGGCCGCAAGGCACTTAGACGCCGGGCAAAGCCCACTTCGATTTGGCAGATGTCGGTACCAACGGCTCCTTAGATTTTGCGACTGATCGATCACTGAGAAGGAGAACCATGTCGAGCGAGTGGGCCTATACACTGGTGAGCGTGTTCGTCGTGAGCCTGATTTCGCTCGTCGGTATCGCCGCGATCTCACTGAGTGAACGGAGAATGAGACAGACGATCTTTGTCTCGGTCAGCCTGGCGGCAGGAGCCATGTTCGGTGATGCATTCATTCACATTTTGCCGGAATCGTTTGCCGTGCCTGACCGAGCGATCAAGACCTCCACCTATGTTCTATTGGGCATTTTGACTTTCTTTGTTTTAGAGAAGTTTCTCCGCTGGAGGCACGCTCACGAATTCGAACACGAAAGCCAACGCGCAATTCAACCTGTCGGTTATCTCAACCTGTTTGCTGATGCTATACACAATCTGATTGATGGCATGCTGGTCGGGGCCGCTTACTCAGTCAGTATCTCCGTCGGGTTAGCAACTACGATCGCTATTATTCTGCATGAGATACCGCAGGAGTTGGGTGATTTTGGAGTCCTGATTAATGCCGGCTTTAGCAGGGCCCGCGCGCTGGTATACAACTTCCTTTCAGGGTTGCTTGCCATCGTTGGCGCGATCGTGTCATTGCTTGCGAGCCATTCGGTAGTGAGTTTTTCTGAGTTTATGCTGCCGTTTACCGCCGGTGGCTTTATCTATATTGCAGGTTCCGATCTCCTACCCGAACTCCAAAAAGAACGCAAACCATTAAAATCAGGCCTGCAGCTCGCTGCCCTGGTACTTGGGGTGGGCCTCATGTACCTCTTAAGGCTGATTGGATAGATCCGTGGACGCACATGCACAACCAGAGACGTTCTGCCAGCGAGCCGTAACGGCGGCCAGCATTCGGCCTGACAAGGTAGCAATGATGGTGATCGAGCCCGAGGGTAACGAGGCGATTACCTTCGGTTCAATGCTGGCGCAGGTTCGCAGCATTGCGTATCGCCTCACTCAGGAGAAAATCGCTTTCGGCGATCGGGTGGCACTTATCGGCGAAAACCATCCCAAGTGGGCCATTGCGTACCTTGGCATCATTTATCGAGGTGCGGTAGTTACACCGCTAGATCCGGCGGCGACAACGCAAGCGCTCGCTACCTTTCTTAAAGGCTCTGAAGCGAAGCTCGCATTTGTCTCACCTGCTTCAGTAGATAAGTTTCGGGCTGCCTGCGAGCAGATAGGTAGCAACATCCCTGCGGTAGCACTCCGTCCGCTAAAACAGTCAGATGGCCTGGCTCGTTTTGAAGACTGGGCAGAGACGCCGACGCCGAAGGAATTCAATGAAGCTTCGCCACCTGCTAAGGCAGAAGACTTGGCGGTTCTGATATACACCTCCGGTACAACCGGAGCACCAAAGGCCGTACCGCTCACCCACGGAAACATCTATGCGGAGAGCACCAAGATTCAAGAGGTGATGCATATTAGCGACAAAGAGGTGATCCTCAGCCTCCTACCGCTATTTCATGCCTGCTCACAAATCGTAAATCTTTGGCTCGCCACGATCATAGGCGCGCGTGTCGTCTATCTAGCCGAGATGAGCAGCGCGGGGATTGAACGAGGATTAAGGGAGAGCGATGCGACGGCGCTAATCGGAGTGCCGCGGCTGTGGTACCTCTTTCACAAAAAGATATTTGACGCAGTACACGGGCGACGGGCGCCAGTGCGCGCTCTCTTCCGCTCCCTGCTGGTGGTCAACGGCTGGCTGCGCGATTGGTTTGGGCTGAATGCTGGTCGGTTTTTCTTCACGCGTATCCACCAATCTTTTGGAGGGAAACTAAGACTTGCAGTTTCCGGCGGGGCCAGCTTTGACGAGAACGTCGCCCGGAATTTTCATCGCTTAGGTTTCACGATCTTGCAGGGGTATGGCCTGACAGAGACCAGCGGCGCAGCGACGGTTACGCGCTTCGAGGATAATAAAATTGGTTCGGTGGGCACCCCGCTGAATGGTGTCGAAGTCAGGATTGACCAACCGAACGGAGCAGGAATCGGTGAAGTGCTGATTCGTGGACCGATAGTGATGTCGGGCTACTACCGGAATCCTGAAGCTACCCGCGAAGCATTTACGACCGACGGATGGTTTCGCTCCGGAGACCTGGGGCGCTTTGACAAACAGGGACACCTCTACATCGTCGGGCGAAAGAAAGACGTGATCAAATTGCCATCCGGCAAGAATGTCTTCCCTGAAGATGTGGAGGCACATTACGAACACTCACCGTTTGTCAGTGAGGTTTGCGTGCTTGGCGTAAAGGACGAATCAAGTCAGTTTAAGGGAGCGGAAAAGCTGTGTGCTGTCGTTGTGCCGAACTTCGAATACCTGAAAGCTCAACACATCAGTAATGCGCGCGAGTGGGTTGTTTGGGAGTTGGAAAACCTCGGCCGTGAACTACCCGAATATCAGCGCGTGCATGATTTTGTCATTCGCGCTGAGCCGTTACCGCGCACGACCACGCGAAAAATACGGCGGTTCGAACTGCGAAGCGAACTTGAGGCGCTGAGGGGGCAAGCAGGCAACGGGCGAAAGCCGAAAGCAAATGTCCTTAGCGAAGTAGATCGGCCATTGATGGATTCTCCAGCAGGACGCGCGACCGTCGCGGCAATAAAACAGCACGTTCGGGATATAAAGTTGATTCATCCGCAGATGAATTTTGAAATTGATCTGGGGCTTGACTCGCTGGCGCGTGCGGAATGCTTTGCCAGCGTCGAACAAAGCCTGGGCTTCGAGCTCAAGGCGGAAGAACTATCCGCTGCTCAGACAGTAGGCGAGCTGGTTCAGTTAGCCAACGCAAAGATCAGCGGTGGGCCTCCATCATTGGGCCGGGCCAGTCTGGAATTCCACTGGCGTGATGTATTGGCGGGAACATCTGAGGCATTGCCGGAGGTGGCGCAACTCCTCAAGCGCAAGCCAGGAGTAGCGCTGTTTGCGTATGTGGTCCTGCGGCTCATTCAGGTTAGCGCGCGGCTTTTGTTTCGCACGGAAGTGAAGGGCAGCGAGGTTCTCGCCCAGCTCGAACCACCGTATCTAATCTGTCCAAACCATCAGAGCTACATTGATCCCTTGCTTGTTTGTTCAGTTTATCCCCGGAGCGTGCTACGAAATGTTTTTCATGTCGGCGCGAGCATGTACTTTGCCAACGCCGCTATGGCCCAACTCGCACGGCTGATTAACGTCGTGCCCATCGACCCAGACGTGCAACTGCTGCGCGCAATGCGCGCGGGCGCCGCAGGACTTCGTGCCGGTAAGATTCTGAATATCTACCCCGAGGGCCAACGCTCCTTTGATGGCCAACTGCAAGAGTTCAAGAAGGGGGCAGCGATTCTGGCGACAGAACTGAATATACCGATCGTGCCAGTTGCTTTGGACGGTGCTTATCGCATCTGGCCGCGCAAGTCGTGGCGCGTTCGCCTGGCAAAGGTAAAGATAAGTTTCGGCGAACCGATCGACGCTCGAACGATAGCTTCAAATGAGACAGATGAAGAAGTCGTTTACGAAAAAGTGACGGCGATGCTGAAACAACGAATTCAGCAGATGCTCGAAGAGATGCGCCGCGGAAGTGATCGCTAGTTGTTCGCGGTCCGAAGTCGCCACACTCGGGCCGTCGGAGATATCTTGTTTGACAACCCTCCGCCTTCGAGTTACGCGTGATGAGAGAGTGGGACGAAGGAGTTGCTCCTCAAGGGCTGAACGCCTCGCCCGAGATCAATAAGGGCGATCCCTCGTGTCTAGATTCATAAGGCACAGAAGTCGCAGGCCGACTGCATCTTAGTATCCGAGTCGGTTGCGGTCGGCACTGGATCGACGGCCAGCAGGGGGCACGAACTGCCTCAGGAAAGGGCGCGTTATGCAAGCAAACATCAAGCTCGGTCGCATCTTCGGCATTGAAGTTGGCCTTCATTACAGTTGGTTGATCATCGCTCTGCTGGTCACGCTCTCGCTCACAGAGCAGTTCCGAACCACTAATCCGCAGTGGGGCGCTGGTGTGATCTGGGCGACGGCGATTGCTACGGCGTTGCTCTTTTTCGCATCAATCGTCGCACACGAACTGGCGCACACGGCGGTAGCGAAGGCGAACGGCCTGCCTGTAAAGTCGATCACATTGTTTGCGCTCGGCGGTGTGGCGTTGATCGAGAAGGAGGCAGAGGACGCTAAAACTGAGTTCTGGATGGGCATAGTCGGTCCCATTGCGAGCGCCGTCATCGGCTTCGCTTGCCTGGGTCTCATGATGGCTATGGGTTGGACGCTGGCAGTAGCGCCCGAGACCCCGCTCAGAGCCATGCTGATGTGGCTCGGCGTCATCAACATCGTTCTCGCCATCTTCAATATGATTCCGGGCTTCCCTCTGGACGGTGGG